>NZ_JBYCKM010000047.1:0-31826 GCF_057473385.1 Alkalihalobacterium sp. TH-98
CCGCTCACTAATCTGCGCCTTTCATTCACGCCTTCTCCTAGTTTTTTCCTCTACCGCTCACTATTACGCGCTTTTCGTTCACGCTTTCTCCTAATTTCTCCCTCTACCGCTCACAATTCGCGCCGTTTCGTTCACGCTTTCTCCTAAATTTTCCCTCTACCGCTCACGATTCGCGCCGTTTCGTTCACGCTTTCTCCTAATCTTTCCCTCTACCGCTCACGATCCGCGCCGTTTTATTCACGCTTTCTCCTATATTTTTCCTCCACCGCTCACGATTCACGCCGTTTCGTTCATGCTTTCTCCTAATTTTTCCCTCTACCGCACACTATTCTTGGTTAACTCCAGCTAAGGGTTAAATTTATTTTTATCGTACCATATTTTGTAATACTAATGGTTTTTTGTGGAAACTTATAATATTATTCTTCTTGACTTTGAACTTGAGATACAAGCTTTAAAAAGTTCTTCTGAAAACCTATGTTCATTTTCAAAACTAGTTCCTCTCTTTTTTCTTTTATCCTAAATACTGATCCACTTATATGGGTTATAAAACAACCTATACACCCAAATGAACAACCAAAAGAACCAAAAAAAACCACTAACCATACCCTTAATATTACTATTAACTAACAATTCGGTGCTTTGCTCCTATTTTGTCGATTGGCACAACTCTTGCAATACTAGTATAGAATTTATCTATTTTTGAAAGGAAGTGATTTAATTGAAAATGCCAAAAAATAGAAAGCGTTTTCAAACACCTGATACCTTTGTCATTATTTTCTTCGTAGTGGTAGCGGCCGCATTACTTACCTACCTTATACCACTAGGTGAATTTGAAACAAAGGAAGTTACATATGAATATCAAGGAACTGAATCGACAAGGACTGTATTGGATCCTGAAAGTTTTTCTGTTGTAGTTGATGCTGACGGAAATCCGGTGAAAGATGGAGTGAGTTTATTTGAACCTGGTGGCGGTGTAGGTTTCTTGAATTATTTTTTTGAGGGCCTTGTTTCCGGAAGTAAATGGGGATCGGCTATTGGTGTCGTTGCTTTTATCTTAATTATCGGTGGTTCATTTGGAGTCATTATGAAAACAGGGGCAGTTGAAGAAGGAATTCTATCTGTTATTAAGCGGACAAAAGGAAGAGAAATGTTGATCATACCTGTGATGTTCACTTGTTTTTCATTAGGGGGAGCCGTCTTTGGTATGGGAGAAGAAGCGATTGCGTTTGCTCTCATTCTCATTCCGCTCGTGATTGCTTTAGGTTATGATGCGATCACAGGCATTATGATTACATATGTAGCGACTCAAATTGGATTTGCGACATCTTGGATGAATCCTTTTGGGGTTGCAATCGCTCAAGGACTTGCAGATGTTCCTGTATTAAGCGGATCTCCTTTTCGTATTGCGATGTGGGCTTTCTTTACATTACTAGGAATTATTTATACGATGGTGTATGCTTCAAAAATTAAAAAAGATCCAACATCATCTTTATCCTATGAGTCTGATGACCACTTCAGAAAAGATTTTCGTGAAGAAAAGATTAATGCAAACTTCACAGTCGGGCATGGGCTAGTCATCTTATCTTTAGCTCTAGGTATCACTTGGATCATTTGGGGTGTCGTCAATCACGCGTACTACATTCCTGAGATCGCCACTCAATTCTTTACGATTGGCTTAGTCGCAGGGGTTATTGGTGTCATTTTTAAATTAAATCAGATGAGGGTTAATGACATTGCGCACAGCTTTAAAAACGGTGCTAAAGATTTATTACCTGCAGCTTTAATTGTTGGGATGGCCAAAGGAATTGTCATTATTCTCGGTGGTGATGACCCTGCTCAAGCATCGGTGTTAAATACGATTTTATTCCATACGGGTCAATTGTTTAACGGTTTGCCAACCGAATTTTCAGCTTGGTTAATGTTTGTCTTCCAATCGACGTTTAACTTCTTTGTTGTTTCAGGTACAGGGCAAGCCGCATTAACAATGCCCCTCCTTGCTCCGTTAGCAGATATGGCTGGTGTTACCAGACAAGTGGCTGTGCTTGCTTATCAATTAGGTGACGGGTTCACCAACTTAATTGTACCGACATCTGCGGCATTAATGGGAGTTTTAGGTGTAGCACGACTCGATTGGAGTAAATGGTTAAGGTTTCAGATTAAATTCCAAATTCTATTATTTATTTTTGGTTCTTTATTTGTTATTGGCGCAGCATTTATTGGCTTCAATTAAATAGATTGAGGAGATTGAGGAGGGATACACTTGTTACTACTAATAAAAAACGGGGACCTGTATACACCAGACTATATTGGAAGAAAAGATATTCTGATTGTTCATTCAAAGATTATCGCAATTCAAGATACCATTGAAGTACCTGAAGCTTTTATTGATGTAAAAGTGATTGATGCTACAGGATTAGTGATTACTCCTGGTTTTATTGACGCTCATGTTCATATTATTGGAGGCGGCGGTGAAGGCGGTTATAAAACTCGCACCCCTGAGCTTCAACTAACGGACACGATTAAAGGCGGAGTAACTACGGTAATCGGTGTAATTGGTACCGATGGAACAACAAGGACGATGCCAGATTTAATTGCTAAAGCAAGAGCATTAGATGAGGAAGGAATTACCTGTTTTGTTCAAACCGGATCCTATCAAATCCCTGTCAAAACTCTTACTGGAGCCATTGAAGATGATATTATTTTAATTGATAAAATCATTGGTGTTGGTGAAGTCGCAATTGCAGATCACCGCTCTTCACAACCTACCGCTCAAGAAGTGGCGAGGATTGCATCAGCCGCACGGGTTGGCGGTATGCTGTCCGGAAAATCCGGAATTGTAAATATTCACGTTGGCGACAGCCCTAGTAAGCTCAGCTTATTAGAGCAAGTCGCAGAACAAACAGATATCCCGATTAAACAATTCTTACCTACTCATATTAACCGTAATGAACCGTTATTTACAGCTGCCATCGATTATGCTAAAAAAGGCGGTTATGTAGATTTCACTACGAGCACAACTGAAAAATTTTTAATGGAAGATGAAGTGAAATGCAGCAAAGGCTTAAAGATAATGATTGAAACCGAAGTACCTATTGAAAACATCACTTTCACTTCAGACGGTCAAGCCAGCTTACCAGACTTTGACTCTGAAGGGAACTTGATTGGTTTGCAAATCGGAAAAGTAGAAAGCCTATTTCACGAAGTTAGAGATGCTATTCTGTTAGAGGAAGTTCCAATAGATACGGCTATCCGGGTCATCACCTCAAATCCTGCTGATATCCTTCGATTAGAGAGCAAAGGATATATTAAGGAAGGAAAAGATGCCGATCTTGTACTATTATCTAAGGACAGCTTAAAAATCCAGTCAGTAATTGCCAAGGGTCAAGTAATGATGACTGAAGGAAAAATAATTGTGAAAGGAACTTTTGAATAACTACATCAAATAATAAGCAATGATGACGGTCGCTCTTTTACATAGTTAAGGTAAAAGGGTGATTTTTTTCTTTGTGATACTATTTGGCCTTATAAAAAAATCTCCCTTCACAAGACTGGTTACTCCTTTTATCCTAGTTTACGAAACTATTTTTAAAAAACAAGAAATAGTACGAACCCATTCTATGAATAAATTCGTACCGTTAAGCAGACCACAACTTATAATAATTTTTTACCTAATAAAGAGCTAACTAAAGCTACGGCTACATCAGCTGTTTGATTTTTATTATCTAAGATAGGATTGATTTCTACAAACTCAGCAGATGTGATTAATTCGGATTCCGCTAACATCTCAAGTGCTAAATGGCTTTCCCGATATGAAATTCCACCTAAAACAGGTGTACCCACACCTGGAGCGTCTATAGGGTCAATTCCATCTAAGTCAAAACTTAAATGGACCCCATCTGTCCTGCCAGCAAAATGCCCGATGGTTTCTTCAATGACTTTAGTCATCCCAATGCGATCAATTTCATGCATCGTAAATACTTTTATACCTTGTTCTTTAATTAACTCTCTTTCCCCTTCATCTATAGAACGAGCACCAATAATAACTATATTTTCAGGCTTTACCTTTGGTACTATTCCTCCAATTTCAGTTAGTTTAGAATGACCGATCCCAAGATTTACTGCTAGGGGCATTCCATGTATATTTCCAGAAGGAGACGTTTCTTCTGTATTTAAATCCGGATGCGCATCATACCATATCACACCAAGGTTATTATGTCGCTGGCTAATCCCAGCAATTGATCCAATACTTATGCTGTGGTCACCGCCTAAGATAAGTGGGAAGCTTTGTTCCGCCTCAATTTCACATACTTTTCTGCACAGTTCCTCGCTTGCTTTTATCACTTCTTCTAAATTCCTTAGGCCATCTTGTTTACTAGAGCCAGGACGGTTGATATAAATGTCGCCGTAATCTTCTACTTCAAAGTCTAATGACTGAATTTCTTCAATTAACCCTGCATATCTCATGGCACTAGGGCCCATATCTACTCCCCTTCTTTTTTGCCCTAAATCCATCGGTACTCCGATTACCGAAACTTTTTGAAACTTTTTCATGTTAGTAACTCCTCTCATTTGTGAAAATCTATTACACTATACATATTGCAAAAACCATGCCAATTTAAGAGCAGCTTTAGAATAGAATATGTATATCAATACTCAATGCCATAAATGATTTTTTATCTTACGTTCTTTCTAAAATATGTATTGTTATACGGGGCCCGTTTTATTCATAAGGCAAAAGTTGAGCCCCCTAGAAGCACGCGTACTAAATAAAATATAGTTATAAATACGTACAAAAAACCTTGATGAGAATTAGATTTTAAAAAAATAGAATACTAGATAGATTACACCCAACCACGGAAGCGCGAAGCTTCAGCCATTTTACGAACCCCAACCATGTAGGCCGCTAACCGCATATTTACTTTATGAAATCTCGCCGTATTAAAAATATCATCAAATGATTTTACCATCACATCATAAAGTTTTTTGGAAACCTCTTCTCCTGACCAATAATACCCTAGATTGTTTTGTACCCATTCAAAGTAGGATACGGTCACCCCACCCGAACTAGCTAATACATCAGGCACTAACAAAATTCCTCGGTCGGATAATATGTTAGTAGCTTCTAAAGTTGTAGGTCCGTTTGCAGCTTCAACAATAACCTTGGCTTTAATTTGTTCTGCGTTTTCCGCTGTGATTTGATTAGAAATGGCAGCTGGAACTAAAATGTCACAAGGCAGTTCTAACAGCTCTTTGTTGGTTATTGTATTATTAAAGAGGTTTGTTACGGTTCCAAATGAGTCTCGACGATCTAAAAGATAAGGGATATCTAACCCACTCTCATCATAAAGAGCACCGTATGCATCTGAGATCCCAATAACCTTCGCTCCAGCTTCATGCATGAATTGAGCTAGATAACTACCCGCATTCCCGAAGCCTTGAACAACAACACGAGCGCCTTGCAACTCAATCCCTACTCGCTTAGCCGCTTCTTCAATACATATGACGACACCGCGAGCAGTAGCTGTTTCACGTCCATGCGAACCTCCAAGCACTAGCGGCTTTCCCGTAATAAATCCTGGTGAATCGAATTCTCGGATGCGACTATACTCATCCATCATCCACGCCATAATTTGTGAATTTGTAAAAACATCTGGTGCTGGAATGTCTTTAGTTGGTCCTACTAACTGGCTGATCGCTCTTACATACCCTCTGCTTAAACGCTCTAATTCAAGCATCGACATTTCTCTAGGGTCACACACAATGCCACCTTTACCTCCACCATAAGGTAGATCTGATATTCCACATTTTAAACTCATCCAAATCGATAATGCTTTCACTTCTTCTTCTGTCACTTCAGGATGGAAGCGAACGCCCCCTTTTGTTGGTCCAACAGCATCACTATGCTGGGCACGGTAAGCGGTAAAAACTTTAACTTTCCCATCATCCATTCGAACAGGAATTCTAACTGTTAACATTCGCAGAGGTTCTTTCATCAATTCATACACTTCGTTAGAATAACCTAATTTAGACAGCGCTTCTTTTATGACAATCTGAGTCGAGTCTAGCAAACTCTTTTTTTGATCCAAATTTTCATTACGTAGTTGACTTACAGAAGTTTTAACTGCCATTCCTTCCACCTCATTATTTTAAAGTAATTAAGCTAATACTCTTTTGATACGGTCAATGGCCCAGTCCATATCAACTATTGACATGACTAATGGCGGTGCAAAACGGATAACATTGATATGTGTTTCTTTACATAACAATCCAACTTGTTTTAATTGTTCACAGTACTCCCTTGCAGGTACCGTTAATTCAAGCCCTATAAATAACCCTCTACCACGAACTTCTTTTATCAATGGATTATTTATTTCTTTTAATTTTTCTTTAAAATAAGTTCCTAGTTGCTGTGAACGATTAACGAGCTGCTCTTTTAGAATTACGTCTATAGCCGCAATTGAAACTGCACAAGCAAGCGGGTTTCCGCCAAATGTCGAACCGTGTGAACCTGGTTCAAATACACCAAGAATATCATCATTGGCAGCGACAACGGATATTGGCATAACACCGGCTCCGAGTGCTTTACCTAGGATATACATATCAGGAATAACATCTTCCCAGTCACAGGCAAACATTTTACCTGTTCGTCCGAGACCCGTTTGTATTTCATCGGCAACAAATAACACTTTCTCTCTTTGACATAGTTCATAGGCTGCTTTTAGAAATCCTTTAGGGGGGACGATAATTCCCGCTTCTCCTTGAATAGGTTCAAGCATGAATGCCGCAGTATTTGGTGTAATGGCATGTGCCAGGGCATCTAAATCACCGTACGGGATGACCTTAATTCCTGGCAGCATCGGACCAAAACCTCTCTTATACTCTTCATTTGAAGAAAGTGAAACCGCTGTCATTGTACGTCCGTGAAAATTATTTTCACAAACAATGATCTCAGCTCCATTGACAGGAACACCCTTTACATCATAAGCCCAGCGGCGAACAGCTTTTACAGCTGTTTCGACCGCTTCTGCTCCAGTATTCATCGGGAGCAGCCTGCTTTTTCCTGTTAACTTTGAGATTTTTTCATAAAATGGTGCCAATTGGTCATTGTGGAATGCTCGTGATGTCAGGGTGATCCTGTCCGCCTGATCTTTTAGCGCCTGAATTATTTCTGGGTGGCAATGCCCTTGATTTACTGCCGAATAGGCACTTAACATATCCATGTATCGATTACCTTCTGGGTCTTCCACCCAAACGCCCTTCCCCTTAGATATAACAATCGGCAGTGGGTGATAGTTTTTGGCACCATATCTCTCAGTTGTTCCAATAATTGTATCTGTTACAGTCGTCATTGCATTTACCTCCTTGATTAAAGTTGCTCTGTTGTTAATTTTCCTTGTGTGAAATGTAATAAGTAATCCGGTCCTCCTGCTTTTGAGTCTGTACCTGACATGTTAAAGCCGCCAAATGGATGGTAGCCGACAATCGCACCTGTGCAACCGCGATTGAAGTATAAGTTTCCGACATGGAATTCTTCACGCGCTTTTTCGATATGCTCTCGTTTATTTGAAATGACTGCACCTGTTAAGCCGTATTCTGTGTTATTAGCCACTTCTAAAGCATGGTCAAAATCTTTTACCTTGCAAAACGCAACAACAGGCCCAAAGATTTCTTCCTTCATTAATCTTGCATTTTCATCAACATCAGCAAAGATGGTTGGCTGAATAAAGTATCCATTGGTTAAATCGCCTTCTCCGCCAGTTACTAAGCGCCCCTCTTCTTTACCAATTGCAATATAACTCATCACTTTATCAAAAGCACCTTGATCATTTACAGGACCCATATACGAATCATGAACTGGATTACCAACCGTTATTTCTTTCGTTAACGCAATCGACTTATCTAATACCTCATCGTATACATCCTCATGAATAACTGCTCTTGAGCAAGCTGAACACTTCTGCCCTGAAAAGCCGAATGCAGATTGAACAATCGATTGTGCAGCAAGGTCAAGGTCTGCACTGTTATCAACAACAATTGTGTCCTTGCCTCCCATTTCTGCAACGACACGCTTTAACCAAATTTGCCCTGGATGCACTTTCGCTGCTCGCTCATAAATACGGATACCAACTTCACGTGAACCAGTAAAGCTAATAAAACGTGTACGAGGATGGTCGACTAAATAATCACCAACTTCCGCTCCACTCCCCGGGATATAATTGACAACACCCGCCGGAAGGCCTGCCTCCTCTAATACTTCAATAAATTTATAGGCTACTACTGGCGTTGTACTAGCCGGTTTTAATAAAACTGTATTTCCTGCTACAAGTGCCGCTGAAGTCATACCTGCCATAATCGCAAATGCAAAGTTCCACGGTGAAATTACAACACCAACGCCTAGCGGAATGTAGGCTAATTTATTCTTTTCAATTTTGCGGCTTTTAACTGGATAACCCTTTTTTAGTTCCAACATTTGGCGTCCATAGTATTCTAAGAAGTCAATCGCTTCTGCTGTATCTGCATCTGCTTCTTTCCATGGCTTCCCTGCTTCATATACAAGGTAAGCAGAAAATTCATGTTTTCTACGGCGAACAATGGCTGCTGCTCTAAATAAAATATCTGCTCGAACTTCTGGTCGCCACTTTTTCCATGTGTTAAACGTTTTGTCTGCAACTTGCATCGCCTGTTCAGCTAAATGTTGATTGGCCTTAGAAACCGATCCTACAATCTGTTCTTTATTTGACGGGTTCTCTGAAATAATCTTAGCTTCAGTCGTAATTCGCTCTCCTCCAATAATGAGTGGATACTCCTTACCTAGTTCTGCTTCAACTTGCTTTAAAGCCACTTGAAATTCCTCTCTATTTTTCTCTAATGTAAAATCCGTGAATGGTTCATGCGTATAATCTTGGTACATATTATATCTACTCCTTTGAGTTAATGAATTTTGTTTCTCACCCAAACTATTGCAAATTCCATGCCAACTACTTAAACCATTAATTTTTCTCTTAATCTTACTTGCACCCTAATCTTTACAGGTTAAAATGGCATGAAAATTTTGCTACCCTATATAATTCGCAAATATTTTTTTCTTTCTTTAGTATTTTTTATAATAACGAAAAAATTTTTAGCGAAAGGACAATCCCCTGATTGATCCCCTCTTAATCACACCCCCTTGGCAAATCATCTTCTTCTACAACCGCTAACGTCATATCCGATAAAATCTTTTCTCCTGGTAAGACTCTAATCGAATTGATCTTCCCGCTTACTCCAAGTTCGACCTTTTTTAAGTTCCCATTTTGAGACTTAATAAGAAATAACGGCTCCCACTCATAGACGTACTCCCCTTCATCGACAAGGACCTCTTCAACAACTCCATTTGATTCACTTGTAACAATATGATAACTCCTCATTTCCTAACCTCCTTTTCATTTGTTAATCACATTGCAATTCGCGTGCCAATTTTAAAAATACTCTCACTATTTAAATAACAGACTTCAGTGACAATTTTTTTGTCCATTTTCTCGCAATATTTTTTTGATACGAAAAAAATATTTGCTAAATTTATTTGAAAATTTTAATATAATAGAAAAGTGGAATAGAAAGGATAGATGAAATGATTAATAGACAAACAATCGATAAACTCCTGCAAACTCAAAAAATCTATGAAACGTTAATTAATGAAATAGATGTCGGTGTACATGCCATTGACCATACAGGGAGAACGATGATCTATAATGACAAAATGATGGAAATTGAGTCGATGAGAAAGGAAGAAGTAATTGATAAAAATTTTCAAGATGTATTTATGTTTGAGGATGGACAAGGAAGTACTTTGCTGAACGCCTTACACCATAAAAAAGAAGTAAAAAATCAGAAGCAGACTTACTATAACAACAAAGGAAAGGAAATAACGACTATTAATAATACATTCCCTGTTTATGATGGCGAAACTGCTATAGGAGCCATTGAAATTGCTAAAGATGTTACTGTGATAGAACGGTTAGTCAGAAAAAATATGGGGATTAACGTTAATACGCGTTATTCTTTTGACAACATTATTGGATGTAGTTTGGCGATTAAAGAAGTCATTGAAAACACAAAGCGAGCAACACGTACAGCTTCTTCCGTACTTATCGTTGGAGAAACCGGAACTGGTAAAGAATTATTTGCTCAAAGTATCCATAATGGAAGTGATCGTTCATCTTCACCGTTTATCTCTCAAAACTGCGCGGCAATTCCTGATAACTTAATAGAAAGTCTACTATTTGGTACGAAAAAAGGCGCATTCACCGGAGCGATTGATCGTCCGGGATTATTTGAGCAAGCGGAAGGCGGAACCCTTTTACTTGATGAAATTAACTCTCTAAGTCCTATGCTGCAAGCTAAATTATTAAGGGCTATACAGGAAAAATCAATCCGAAGAGTCGGAGATACTGTTGACCGAAAAATAAATGTTCGGGTTATCTCAACCATTAATGAAGACCCGATTGAGGCGATTTCGAATCATCGATTACGCAAGGATCTCTTTTATCGACTAAGTGTAGTATCGCTTTTTATTCCTCCCCTTCGTGAACGAAAAGAAGATATTATTCAACTCATTGATTTCTTTATTAAAAAATATAACCATATGTTTCAAATGAATATCAAAGGCGTTTCTGAGGAAGTGTCATCTCTTTTAACCAATTATGATTGGCCAGGAAATATAAGAGAGCTCGAACATGTCATTGAAGGAGCTATAAATCTGATGATAGATGAAGAGGTAATTGAAATTTCCCATTTACCTTATAATTTTCGTAATAAGTCTGTGAGCAAGTCTTATGATACATACCCAAATGAACAGTCGATCATTGGTGTTCATCAGTTTACACCTAACGATAAACAACAACCGTTACGAAATCTTAAAGATTTCTTGTTAGAAGCCGAGAATTACTATATTAATAAAGCACTTGAGAAACACAAGTTTCACGTAACAAACGCCGCTAAAGAACTCGGACTCAGTAGACAAAGTCTTCAATATAGAATGAAGCGCTTAGAAGATAACTAATTATCATATAAAAACCATTAGGACGGATCCTAATGGTTTTTTGGACTTAATTTACTTCTTCCGTACGATCGGTTGCCGGTGGTGGTGTGTTTGATAGACTAGAAATTTCATCACGCCACTCCTTCGTCATGTTCACATCTAAAGCCGCTAACGAATATTCGAGCTGTTCTACATTTCTAGCGCCGATAATTGGTGCTGTTACTGCCGGATGTGCCATCACCCATGACACCGCAAGCGTAGCTGGATGAATTCCTTGTTCGTTCGCGTGCGCAGTAAATCGTTCTGCTACTTCAAAATTCATTTGATCACTATAACGATTGGTATACATCTCTTGTTCGACTAACCGACCTTGCTCCGGCTTACTATTCACACTATATTTCCCAGTTAATAGTCCGCCCCCTAATGGACTGTAGGTAATGACGCCCAATTGTTCGGACTGAGCAAGTGGTAAAATTTCAACTTCTGATTGACGTTTAACGAGATTGTACATCGGTTGAATTAACTCAAACCGTGCCAATTGTTCCTTGGCTGAAATACCGAGCGCCTTCGCGATTTGCCACGCTGCCCAGTTACTTACCGCTGGATAAAGGATCTTTCCCTGAGCTTGAAGATCATCTAATGCACGAAGGGTTTCTTCCATCGGTGTATCTTCATCAAATTTATGTACAAAGTAAAAATCAAGTCGATCGGTTTTTAACCGTCGTAGCGTATTTTCCACTTCTAACATGATATGGCGACGTGACAACCCTCTTGCATTTACATCGGTACCCGTTGGAAAATAGACTTTGGATGCTAGTACAATGTCATCTCGACAATCTTCAATACATTCCCCTAGGATTTCTTCGGCGACTCCGTTACTATACATATTCGCACAATCATAAAAATTAATGCCTGCCTCACGTGTCCGCTTAAACATCGCTTTAGACGTTTCTCGATCCGCATTTCCACCAAAAGACATTGTCCCAAAGCATAAGCTTGACACTTTAATTCCTGTTTTTCCAACTGTACGATACTCCATCGTTACCCCTCCAATTATTTAGTTGTAACTTCACGTTGATTATATAAAAATACACAATACTATTAAAACCGAATGATAAATTAAAACTTTACATTACTATTTAATCGATATCCTTTAATAACAACTCCAACTCATACTTCAGATTACTCCTGGTTTCCAAGTCCACATCACCCGTTACTTCTTCCACTGGGTATTTTTCCTGTGAAACGATCGAGTGCTTTAACCGTAAAAATGTACTTAACGTAAAATCACAATCATCCCAATCGGTACGGTAACCTACGATTCCTTGTCTCTTAATCAATGAATCTACTTCTTTGATCACGCACTTTAAAAACTCATCATAGGAACATTCGGTATCCATCCATATTTCAGACTTGTTTTTATAGCTTAAATCCTCATAGTATTCTACTTTTATAGACAATAGGCGCTTCTCTTTTAATTCAAAGGTCCAGACTACCCCATCTGGTTCACCGTCCCATTGACAGCTGCTGATGTTCTTTACTTCTCTTTTAGGGACACACTCTGAGTTTAACTCCATTAATGCGACTAAAAAATCATCCAAACAGTTGGTAATATAACTCGCGGTAAACTCTAGCTTTTGCGAATTCAGTTCGAGGGTACACGTGGCCCAGCCAGTTCCGCTTACTATATAATTAAAATCCATATCCTTCACCTTCATATCAAATATAAAATACTAGAGTACTATATTCGTAGTTGCTGACATTTTTTGTTTTACCTCTAGGGGTTCCCCTTTATTTAGTTCGATTTGAGTTACTGTTTTTCCTTCGTCTAAATATAGTAGAGACAATTAATATGATGCAAAAACCTACTATACCACTCAAAACGCCATACCAAACCGTACCTTTAAACAGCAGGCTTGCTAACACCGTACCGATAAAATATCCAATGCCAATATTGATAGCGTATTTGAATGAGTGCTTTACCATACAATCCCCCAATATTGTTGCAGTTGATCTCTCATTACTAAACTAGTAGTATTTCCTTCTAAACCGAGATATCGCAAACGTTTTCAATAACTACCAATATTATAACATGCAGTTGAAATTTTACTTTACGACTTCTTTCCAACAGAAAAAGGAGCTGCTTAACCAACAACTCCTTTCTATATTAGATTTTAACTCAGTAAAAACCCTTGAATAGAAACTAGAAGAACAAATAAAGATACCCCGATGCTCATATATCCCCAAAATGCTTTTCTATCTCTTTGCAGTTCAAGAATTCCTGTCAACATAATCGCTATTGATAGAAACAATAATAAATAAGGTGAAGTCGCCATGTTTCCTGTGATGATACTAAATAGGGCTAATGCTGTTACGATAATAGATGAGACCAATCTAAGTCTTTTTAGCATACTCTACCTCCTACCACTAGTTCACAACTTTTTTATCCTATTTAATAGATATATATTGGTATGAAATAAGGTTTATGACAGATACGAGATTAAGCAGTTCCTTCTCAACCTCAATTTTTTAAACTGAATTTTATACAGTACATTTACCCTACTCTCACATACAGTCATTTTTGATATTTTTAGGTACGATGATGTAGTTAGTTTTTTCGGAACACTAAATATCTACTAGTATCTTAATATACTATTTTCTCATTTTTCAAAAAATGATATATTTCTAAAGGGAAACTATTTCGCAACACGAATATACCTCTAGCAAGTTCTTAAAAAATTTGTAACTTTATGGAGGTCATTTATGAAGAAGTGGTTAGCTGGATTATCATTAGCAGGTTTACTTGCACTTGGGGGCTCTGGGGCAATGGCAGCGGAAAAAACGGACTATATCGTTACGTTTTCTAGTTCATCTATCCCGCAAAGTCTCATCACACAAATGGAAGGTTTTGGGGCTGAAATTATTCAAGAAGTACCGCAAATTGGGGTTGTCAATGTAAGGTCTTCAAACCCTGAGTTTAGAGCTTGGGCTGGGAGTCACTCTGGAATTGCAGCAATATCTGAAGATGTTGAAATTCGTTCCCCTGAAACAGAATTTGAGTTTGCTTACCGTTTTGACGAGGGCTTACGTGTAGACACAAGTAGTGCTGATTTGTATGAAGAATATCAATGGGATATTAAACGAGTAACAAATGAAGGGAAATCTTGGGACATTCAGCCAGGAAATCATGATGTTTTAGTAGCAATCATCGATAGTGGTGTGGATACAACACATCCAGATTTACAAAGAAACCTATTATATGCAAAATCATTCGTTCCAGGCACTGCTGATAATTCTTTTAGAGGAAATCACGGTACACATGTTGCTGGTACAATTGCAGCCAATGGAAGAGTAATGGGCGTTGGTCCTGAGTTAGCCATTGCTTCCTACCGCGTTTCAAACTGGACAAGTATTTTAGCTGGGATCACAACTGCTGCAGATGATGGTGTCGATGTGGCGAACTTAAGTTTAGGTACGTACAGTATCATGAACGATGAACAACAAAGGACACTTCACCTAACAGCTTCTCGTGCGGTTAGATATGCGCAAAGCAAAGATATGTTTATTGTTGGGGCAAACGGAAACAACGCAATTGACTTAGGCAAGAAAATGCATACGGTTCCTGGAGAAGGTGCACAGTGGTCTGGACCGTTACATGACACATTCTCAGATATCCCTTGGGTCATCAGTGTTTCTTCATCTACAATTAACGATGAGCTCGCTTTTTACTCTAACTACGGTAATGTTGATCTTGCTGCTCCTGGTGGAGATCGCGAACATTCTACATTATCAACAGTCTCAGGTGGATACGGCTATATGATCGGTACAAGTATGGCTGCTCCAAAAGTAGCTGCTGCGATCGGAGTTGTGAAAGCACAAAACCCTGATATG
Source organism: Alkalihalobacterium sp. TH-98 (assembly GCF_057473385.1). Lineage (NCBI taxonomy): Bacteria > Bacillati > Bacillota > Bacilli > Caryophanales > Bacillaceae > Alkalihalobacterium > Alkalihalobacterium sp. TH-98. The sequence goes on from NZ_JBYCKM010000047.1 coordinate 14,912, forward strand.
AAACCAGCTCAAATTAGAGCTTTACTTCAGCAAACAGCTGACGGTGGCAGCAAAGGAACAAGCCGTCAACATTTTGGTCATGGGATTGTTAACGTTTATAATGCGTTACAAAGATAGATAATCAAAGAGGCTGCCCACCGATCATTGGATCGTGATGAGGCAGCCTTTTTTATAGCTTTTAGGAGAATAAATTTCATTACTTGCACTAACTTCCTACTAAATAAACTAACAAGACTATTAGGCGGTGAATTAAGTTTACAATGTCCAACAAGATTTTACTTAATACAATGGATATGTAATGATCCCCATAATTACCGCAGAAACCAAGACCCCAAAACTAATCGATAGAAAGGCAACTCGAAATGGAATAAAAAACAAGATTGCTGCTAAGCATGCACTATACGCCCCAGTGGTTGGAAACGGAACCGCTGTAAATAAAACTAACCCAAAGGCTCCGTACTTTTCTAATTTACGACTTTTACTTATCGTCCTCTGATATAACCAATGATAGAAACGATCGTAGAAGTTAAACCTGACCAACCACTTACTTATCGGTCGGAACAGTAATAAAATCGGTGCTATCGGAAGAAGGTTTCCTAATATGCTGTATACGAGCGCTGATTGAAATGATAAGTCTAAAAATGCTCCTGCCGGCAACCCACCCCGTAATTCAATAATCGGCAATGCTGAAATAATAACGATAATAGCTTCTGGTGGTAAAAAACTTAAATGTTCAATGAGTCCCTCTTGTATGGCTTTCTTAAAATTATCCACTCAAACAACTTCCTCCATAATTGGTAAGATTTATACTTTTATTCATCTTATCATATCTTCCTTTTGAATTGGACTTACTCCCTGTTTGATTTTTTCACCTTCCATTTTCATTACAATATTTTCCTATCTCCCCTACTAATCTTGTATAATAGCAAGATGGTCAATAACTACATATCTTTTTTACATAATTATCTACTTTTTAAAGAAAAACATTATTTTGTTGAAACTTCCCCCGTCACTTATGTATCTAACAGATAGTACATCACGAAAGGAGCACGATTCGTGGAGCAAATAAAGATCGTCAAAAAAGCAAAAAAAGGCGATGTTGACTCATTCGAGCAACTTATCCTTATTCATAAATTAACGATGTATCGCGTTGCAAAAACGATACTTTCACGAGATGAAGATTGTGCCGATGCGATGCAAGAAGCGATATTAAAAGCCTTCCAAAGCATCCATACGTTGCGAGAACCTACTTTTTTTAAATCATGGTTGATCCGCATTTTAATGAATGAATGTCATCAACTGCACAGAAAAAGAAGAAACCTTACGTCATTTGACCATTTTGTTGAGCCCTTTTCCGATGATAAAGGTTACGAAAAAATTGAAATCCAGGAAATGCTCGACACTCTTCCAAGTGAACAGAGTCAACTTTTAAAACTGTTTCATATTGAAGATCTTTCAATTCAAGAAATTTCTCAAATCTATGAAACACCTGAAAATACGATTAAAACTAAATTACGCAGGGCGCGGGAAAAAGTCCGTCAACACCTAGTAAAACATGAGGAGGGTTTAACATGGAAAAATGGGAACAGCAACTAAAAATTGACGTGAATACCTCCCTGCCAACTGAAGTCGAACAACGTATTTCAGCAACCTTGCAACAACTACCACGAAAAAAACGACGTCCGAAATTCATTTTCGGTTTAACTGCAGCAGTTCTAGCCTTGATTGTGACAACGAGTTTACCATTTTTATCTCCAACGATTGCCGAGACTATGAAAAAGCTCCCTGTTTTTGGCTCTGCATTTGAATTTGTCGGTAATATCGGCATGAAAAAAGGCGCTGATGATGGTTTAGCGACCTCTCTAGGTGAGCAAATTGAATTTGATGGCCATCTCGTTACCTTCACAGAGACACTTTATGATGGCGGTGAGATCCACCTCGGCTATATTCTTGAAATGACAAACCCAGCCCAACCTCCTCAATTTTTAGGGACATTTGACTTACTGATCAATGGAAAACCTTCAGGTGGCTACGGAATGGGTGGTCATGAAGAAGAAATAGAAGAAGGTTTGTATGCTGGGGCTGTAAGTATCAGGTTAAGTGAAGAAGTACCAGATTCGTTTTTACTTGGCATCCGTCCACATGAAGGGCGTTCATGGTTTGTACAACTACCCGTAGAAAAGCAGGGAGAACAAAAATCAGTTCTAGTCAATCAAAAAAGAGTAACAGACGGATTAGCAATTGTATATGATAAAGTTACATTCTTTCCTACTTCTACACAATTGAGTTTACGGTTAATTATGGACGAAGAAGATTTCTTCGATGATCGCTTTATGTTGCTAGATTATCTTGTGACAGATGATCAAGGTCGTGTACTGCAACCATTTAGTGGAGGTGGTGGCGGCGGGGGACCCGAAAATGGTAAAGTCATCCATACATTTGAACAGTATTTTGAACCACTTGATGTTGTACCGAGCTCGATTACGATTCGTCCGTACCTTGGTGACTTTAAAGAAACCGTTCCTAAGAGCATCAGGAAAAAATGGATGAACGAGGAACTTATACTTTCCCAAGGAGAAATGGGTGAAATCAGTTTCTTAAATGTTAAAAAAAGTGATGATGTCTATACATTAACTTACGAGGTGAGCGGATTGGATGCCTATCGTCAAGCCAATGCTATCTGGCTAGAAGACGGAGACGGAAATCGTTACTACAGTTTAAAACCCGCACTTCGCGTCGACGGAACGACCCATCAATATCAATCTTCCTTTGAAACGACAGTACCGTTAGAGGAGTTATACTTTACTACAATTAGTTTGAATGCTCCTAACTTCTTGGAAGAATTAGAAATAAAAATAGATTTAGACAGATAACTTTTAAAAAAGTATAGAGGAACTAGGTGTCTAACCTCCTTCCTCTATACTTTTTCAGCTTTATTACGAGACTATTTACTGTATCCTCATATTCGGCACTCATCCTTTCTCTCTTTCAACCCCTTTATTGGACATATATGCTTATTTTTCGGGTACAACAAAAAACGCCCCTGTCAAAGGCGACAGGAACGCTCATTATTTCCTCACTAATTTTAATCCATATACAACTTCGCTCGAATAAATACCAATCACTCCAGCCTTTGCGCTCTCGATCTTTTGTGTAGTATCCAGTTGGATCGAGAAGGGTCAACCCCTTTACCAATTAGTCATTCCCTCTCCTGCTCATGTATGATGGTTCGTTGACTTTTGAACCATTATTCGCCTTAAATTCTTCTAGCCGTTTCAGTGTGATCTTATATTTCCTTTCTTGCTTCTTACGGACTTTTTTAATAAGTTTTTTAATGAATTTCTTCTCCATATACAACCTCTTCCTTTCTGTTTTAAGATTAAAAGCAGTTGTATGTTTAGGATATTCGAGAAGAAAGTTGTACTGTGCTACGTTACGGAAGATTTTTTTGTGTGAATGGGAGCTAAAGGGAATGACCTATGTTATTTATAAAACACTTGTAACAGTACATAATATTATTTATTGAAACATGCTACTCGTGTTTGATGGTAATCCATTGTTAGAAAAACTCTCATAAATCGAAATCAAAAAAATATTTTAAGGAGCTGATCGATTGACACCGTCTAAAAAATGGCTGTGCTATTTAATATCCATCTTTCCATTTGTTGGCTTAGTGTTTTTTGCCTTTTGGATCAGTGACCCCGACAAAGAGAAAAGAAGAGTCGGGTTCATCTCACTACTCATTTCGTTTGTGTCATTTATTATCATTTTTTTTCTTCTTTAGTATCGTTTCTGCTTATGCACCATGAACGGCTGGCACTTGATTCTTGCTGATCGTTTTTTTGTTTAGATTATGCTCCCTTTATACCTTTCGAATTGTAATTTCCCCAGAACTTCAGCAACAATCGAAATGGGAACGGGATGGGCCAACCCGCTTTTTCAGCTTGACGAAGAAAGTTGATAAAGGATGCCTCGACGCGTCGTTGTGATTTTACTTTTTCTTTGTCGCCCCGTACGGTCACTCGATATCCATCTTCGAGCCCCTCAAACTTCACTTCGTACGATCCAAATTCCTCAGCAGCTTCTTTTTGTACTTTTGCTTCTGACACATTACTCATCCTTTCGAGATAATTGATTTACTAATCGGCGATACACTAGAGTTGAACGTAGATAAAAAAGAAAGCTGATAGTAAAAACAGCTACACTTCCGTATGCAAGTTCAAGCTCATTCAATAAGAACGATACGTAGCTGGCAATTGAAGTAAGTAACATAAAAAGAAAGGCATCTCGCTTCTTTGATTGGTAGTAAGAAATGGTTCTCTCCGTTCGGTCTTTTCTTTCTTGCCATTCTCGATACCGCTTTGGTTCATTCAAGGCTTCTTGCAATTGGCGTGGAATACCAAGCAGCGGCCTTGCAAAATCAATAACATTTATATCCTATCTCCCTTCTCTCATCAAAAAACGTTCCTGCCATTGATAACAGGAACGCGTTGCTTCACTAGGTTAGCAGTAGAGGGAAAAATTAGGAGAAAGCGTGAACGAAAAGCGCTGATTCGTGAGCGTTGGAGGGAATAATTAGGAGAAAGCGTGAACAAAAAGCGCTGATTCGTGAGCGGTGGAGGGAATAATTAGGAGGAAGCGTGAACGAAAGGCGCGGAATCGTGAGCGGTAGAGGGAAAAACTAGGAGAAAGCGCTAACGAAAAGCGCTGATTCGTGAGCGATGGAGGGAAAAATTAGGAGGAAGCGTGAACGAAAAGCGCTGATTCGTGAGCGGTGGAAGTAATAATTAGGAGGAAGCGTGAACGAAAGGCGCGGAATCGTGAGCGGTAGAGGGAATAATTAGGAGAAAGCATGAACGAAAAGCGCTGATTCGTGAGCGATGGAGGGAATAATTAGGAGGAAGCGTGAACGAAAGGCGCGGAATCGTGAGCGGTAGAGGGAAAAACTAGGAGAAAACGTGAACGAAATTCCTTCATTAATACATTCTCTTCTCTGGGATAACCCCTCTCACTCCGCCTCTTGGGTTTTCCATATCTCCTTTATACCGCGGAATTAAATGGACATGAACGTGGAAAATCGTTTGTCCGCTTGGTTCACCACAATTGATTCCAATATTATAACCATCCGGTTGATACTGTTCTTCAAGTAATGCTTTTCCATCTTCTAAGAGCTGATTGATTGCTGCTCTCTCATCAAGGCTAGTGTCAAAAAAGTCACTGACATGTCGCTTTGGAATGATCAATAGATGACCTTCCGTAACAGGATATTTATCAAAAATAGCAAAGGCAAGTTCATTGGATATGACAATGTTTTCTGGATTACAAAATGGACACTCCATCAGCAGACCTCCAAGTAGGATAAAAGAATAATTTAGAAAAAAAGATAGATTAAATTATAATTGATTTTGGTTCATATCACGTCAGATTTTTTACATCACCTTTTTAGTTTACATAATAATATTATAATTAACTAATATGATTGAATAGCACTCTGTATTCATGGGCATAGTACAAGAAACAAAGTCATCAAATAGAAAGGATTTTTTGCGATGAAACACGCTCGTCCGTTACTGATCAAATTTTTAGTTACCACGCTATTATTATTTTTCGTATTAACATTAGGTGTAAGTGTTCCCATCGGCTATGTGATGATTATTTCAATTACCTATACGTTGTTTTCTTATTATGTGATTGACTTGCGAGCACTGCCGCGAATTAATAACATTCTCACTAGTCTAATCGATACAGCCGTTGCTTTTATCATTATCTTTTTAGTCACTTGGACGTTTGCTCCGGTTCCCCTTCTAGGATCATCGATTATTTCAGCGATTGGCATCGGTGCCGGCGAATGGTTTTTTCATAAATATTTAGGGATGTACGTTTTTATTGGGGAGCTCGAAGATACAGCGGTAATTCCAACCCGCCCTAATTTACAAACAGAAATCGCTGAAGAAGAAGATATCCATTCACTAAAAGAAAACGAAGAGGACAAATAATCTTATGCGTAATAAAAAGCTGGAGAGAAATACATTCTCCAGCTTTCAGCGTTTTTACTTACCAATACCATCTAAAAAACGAATAATTCGTTCACGATAAAACAGACTTTCTTCATCTAATACATCCTCAATAATTAAGTGGTCCTTTCCTTCAACAATCCATAGTTCAGTCATTTCACTACTAGATCGTTCAGACAACGTACTCGCATGGTATACAGCTGTTTGCGTATCTGCATCGCCATGGATAATAAAAATGGGAATGTGATTTAGTTCGGTTATCGATTTCTCTGGAATATTATCGACGGGATTGATACGAAATAAATGCCAAAAGACTAGGTTAACAGAAGGCTCAAATAGTTTAACAAAAAAAAGATGGCGCCCCGTCTCTTTTCATATAGTCTGCCACTTGGCGTTGCATGGACAGATAAGGACTGTCCGCAATAACAGCATCGATGTCATCATTCTTTGCTGCCACGTTTATCGCAGTACTTGCCCCCATTGATAATCCGTACAAAATCATTGGAGCACCTTGAAAACGATCGTCTGTTTTTAAGTAATTTACAACCGCGTTGACGTCATTTACTTCATGATATCCAAAGGACAAACGCTCCCCTTCACTTTTTCCGTGTGCTCTCATATCGACGGCAACCGGAGTATAACCCGCTTCAAATAAAAATTGAGCATACCCAAATAACGATGTCGCATCCATTCCATGCATACCATGAAGGATTAACACATTCCCTCTGGAGTTTTCATGCGGTACAATGTAAGCATTGATCTTCAAACCGTCACACTGAAAACTTCTATTTGTTCGCCAACCAAATGAAAATCCTCCAAAGTTGCCTCGTTAAATTCCACTCTCACATCTGACATTGAAGAAAGAATATTGTACGCAATAACCGTGTTGATAATAAATATAATAAGTACCGAAAATACGAGAAAACCTAAAATGATTTTAAGAATGAAACTTTTTTTGATTTCAATTTCGTTCCACTTCTGTTGATCGAGATTTTTTTCGTTTGCACCATAGCAAAACCCTCTCCTTTAACGTCTTACTTTAATGTACCACTCATATATCTAAAGGAAGTGAGTAAAACCGTAACAAGGCCAATCGTAAACAATATACTCCCAGTAATGATAAAAACATGAATATAGCCTTCATTGACAAGATGGAAGACAGTAGAGTCTGCACTCCCTTGGCGGACAAGCCAAAAGTGAGCCAGCTTCGTTCCTATATCTACACTGAAAAAAAGTAGAATAGCTCCAAAGATCGCCATTGTAGCACCTACGCTCATAAACCTATTATATACATCTGGCGTCATATTTCCTTTCCTTCTTTCACAAAATTTTTTTACCTGCTAGTTGATATATAATTAGTCAGGCCGAAAATTCTCTACCTTTATTTTACAAAAACCACCTATATATTAATAGAATTTTTTAAGTAAATAAAATGAGCGATTGGGAGCGTTTTCCCTTTGGTGTATTCCTTTGGGGAAGAACTCATGAAGAATATACGGTCTTTGTGGTTGACATTTAACTTGTGAGTTAGCGACTGGTATGCAATCTAACGAATAAAAAGCTGTTGAATTTCAACAGCTTTTGTATTATTTAGTTTACTGCATGATTCGATTGACAATTTCTTTTGCTGTATCTTCACCATTTTTGATACAAGCACCAATCCCGACGCCATAATAGGAACAACCAGCTAAAATAACATTAGGATAGAAAGCCGACATGTTTTCCGTAAGTGACTGAACCGCTTGGCTGTGATTTAAATGATAATTTGGCATTAAATCAACCCAATTCGTCACTTGGACCGTTTTTGGTTTGCCTTGGAGGCCTAAGCTTTTTTGGATATCAGCTAATGCGACTTCCACAAGTTCGTCTTCTGTCATCTGTTTTAAGGAAGAATAGACTTCACTTGAACTTTTATAAAAGAGACGAACTAATAAATTGTGATGAGCTGACGTATGCTCCCATTTGCGACTCGTCCACGTACAGGCATTGCAATTTAAATTACTGTTTTCTGAAACGATAAACCCTGTTCCGTCAGCCGGTAATTCTTCGTCCGGAATATCAAACCCTAGATAAATACTAATGAGCGAAGAATTTTTAAACTCGTTAAAATCTTCATCTAATTGATTGTCATTTAGTATTCGCTGCGTGACATCATGAGGAGTCGATAAGATGACATAGTCCGCTTCGATTGGTTCGTGATTAGAAAGTGTCAGTTTATAACTTTCGTTTTCTTTATGTACACCGGTTGTCGTAACACCTTTCATAATGGTACAGTCGGTCAGTTCATCTTCTAGCTTATCAATGATCGCCGAAAGGCCCGTATCAAAGGAGATGAATTTTTTATCGGACGCACCTTGGAATTGTTTTTTATTTTCCTCTAACCCCTTGATGATGCTGCCAAATTTATCTTTATAATCGAGCAAATAAGGAAGGGTTGAAGCTAGTGTCAGCTCATAAATATTCCCTGAGTAAACACCTGATAGAACAGGAGCAATTTGTTTCTCAACTAATTCCTTACCTAAGAAGTATTCTAAAAAAGAGCCGATCGAACTTTCCTTCGTGAACGTTTCATTTTTAGTTTCTAAATCCTTTAAGGCCGCTTGCTTTCCTTCTTCCGATACTAAAGTACTGTTATAAAGGGATTCCACGCTTGTCGGAATTCCAAAGATAGTATCAGCTGGGATCGGATGTAATTCGTCATTCGTGTAGATGTATGAGATACCCGTCGCGTTATAAACGAGTTGGTCCTCGAGTTGTAAATCTTGAACAAGCGGCATCACGCTTTCGTGCCGCGCAACCATGGAATCTGCTCCAGCTTCTATAATAAACTCGTCATCGCGTACAGTTTTTATTTTTCCGCCCAATTGTTCGTTCTTTTCAATAAGTTTTAATTGAATGTCGAGATTGAGCTCTCTCTTCAGTTTTTGTAAGTAGTGCATTGTCGTTAGACCAGTAATTCCTCCACCTATAACTACAACTGTTTTCAGCGTACTCACTCCTAGATCCAAGTTTCAATTATGTATTATGATTATTTCTTTGTTACTTATCGCATTATTATCCTTTGTTCTTCATAATTTTAACATAATTTTCATGATGATCATTCGTGTCCATCAAATTGTCATTTTCTCTAGCTATGGTAGAGTTTTATGATAAGGGTCTATGGAATATAGTATTTAGGGAAACGAAGGATTTCAGCTTTAGACGGACGAGGGTTTCGAATAGAAATTAATTAGAAATGGATGTTTGAAAGAGGGTCATTCTAGTAGGTTGTATTGGTTGAGTTAATCATGCTAACGGCTGGAGATTTCACATTAGGAATTGAAAAATAACTCGTTGGGGTCACTCTAATTTACGGAAGCATAGAAGCGTGGTTGATCAGTGTAGCACCCATTTTTATGGTAACTGCTGCGTATTATGGGCGGGGTTTACATTTTATCAGATCGTCTTTCAAGTTATCGGCGCAACTTCATATACATATAAAAATGCGTTACGCCGAACTATTGATGTGACAGTCGTTCAATTTCTGACTCTACTTTAAAGACGCGTTTATTTAAGGCTTGTATTTCTGAGTCACGCACATCCATCTTATGGTTCATTTGCTTTAGTAGGGCAATTATATCATCGGTTTGGTCTTTCTCAAATCGTCCCAAGGTAGTTTCTATTCGATTAAGCCTCTTGTCTACTTGATCAAACCTTTGATTCGTACTAGCTTCCATTTGGTCAAAACTGTTATTAGTCGATGCTTTGAACTCTACTAAATGCCTCAAAATCTCATCTAACTTTTTATTCATATCACTCATCGTGATCACCTCCTTTTTGCATTATTATATCATGCTTTATGACATAATGACTTGTCGCCTAACGATCTTAACAAAAAAATAAACATGTCTTTATATTTTAAAAAAGGTTGTCTTTATACAGCTTCCAATGACCACTCAATCACCTCAATTAGTATCTGTTATTCGCATATTTGAGTAGCTCAATTTTCCCGCACCATTTCAAATGTAATTATTTACATATTTTAATATAGTGGTATATATTTGCTCATAGCATCCTACATATATTTATAGACAAAAAAGGTGTGTTTCTGTTGTACATATGTCATACAATTCTATACAAGGAATGAGGGATGCGAATGAAGTCGCTTCAACAGCTTCAAAGGGAATTAGCCATTTCTACTGCGAAAGGAACACCTATGCTGTATGCGGGAATTTTGTTTTGGTTTCTTGCGGGACTTTCCTATTTTTTTATCCCTGAAGACGTTAGGTTTTGGGTGTATATTTATGGAGTTGGAATTATCTTTCCGTTAGGGATACTTATTTCAAAAATCCTAAAAAAAGATATGTTTGTTCATGACAATCCTCTGTCTTCGCTGGCTGGATTATTAGGGGCAATGCAAATCTTATTTATTCCCGTTGTTCTGATCTTTATTGCCAAAAATCCAGCAATTATCCCTTATGTGTTAGCGGTTTTAACAGGCGCTCATTTTTTACCGTTTTCTTGGGTTTATCAAACAAAATGGTATCTCATTCACTCCTTTGCGATTATTGGTATTGCCCTCATCTCTTTTTATATCCCAAATGGACTGATGGTGTTTCTTCCGTTCGCATTAGTGGTTGAGTATTCCGTTATTACCTGCTTTTTATCATTAGAGGTTAAACGATTAAAGGCCATGCAAGATACAACGTCATCTGTTTGAGAATATTAAAAACCTTTTTAGGCATGAGAATTGTTCTCCATGCCTAATTTTTGTTGTATAGGTGATGATAAACGATAGGTTAACACTTAAGAAAATTGATTTTACTCTCTATAAAAATGTTTATATTTTGGCAACAATTTGGTAGTACAATAGAGTGTGGACGATCGACCTTTAAAAAGGAGCAAGGCTTATGACAGATACTAAGAGAATTCTTGTAGTTGAAGATGACGAATCCATTTCAGATATCATTTCGTACTCGCTGCGGAAAGAAGGCTATTTCGTACAATGCGCGTTCACCGGCAAAGAAGCGTACAGCCTGATAGAGAGGATGCAACCGAATTTAATTTTGTTGGATGTGATGCTGCCAGACACGAATGGATTTGATCTATGTAAAAAAACAGTACACGACTTCCCCCATATTCCAATTATTATGCTGACCGCTCGGAATGACATTGTTGATAAAATTCTTGGATTAGAGCTGGGTGCCGATGATTATATGACGAAACCGTTTGACATTCGTGAGCTTTTAACCCGTGTAAAAGTTGCTTTGCGCCGCGGTCAACGTCTAGCAAACATCGAAACTTTCATGAAAATTAACGAATACATAAAAATCGATCCTGCCTCCCGTACGGTGTTTAAAAGAGACGAAGAAGTGAAAATTAAACCGAAGGAATATGACTTGCTTTTGCTTTTTGCTGAGCATAAAAATCGAGTGTTTTCACGGGAAGAGATCCTCGATTATGTCTGGGATATGAACTATGACGGCGATTTAAGGACGGTTGATGTCCATGTACAAAGACTACGAAAAAAACTAGATTGCGAGTCTCTCCCGTCGATTATTGAAACGGTGTTTGGAATTGGCTATAAAATGAAAGGGTTGCAATGATGGCTAGGAAATGGACGATCCAGAGAAAATTTCTGCTCGGCTTTTTACTTATTTTTTCTATTTCACTGCTGTTGCTCAATGCCTTTATTAGCAATATGCTGAGCAAAAACAGCGAAAACATTATTAAAGCCGAGATGGAAAATACCCAACAGTACTCGAGAGAATATATTAAGCAGCATCTTCTTTTAAAAAACTTAACGGGGGATGTGTTTGCCCACTCTGGAAATTCGTTAGTTCAGGAGTTAAGTGAAAATCTACGAAGTAATGTCACCTTGTATGATATAGATGGAAATTTTCTCTACGAAGCAATTGATGAACAAGAATATGTCATTGTCAATACGAGACCGAGTAAACGGTTAGAAGAAAGCAGTGACCATGACTTGCAGTTCGCCCTGAACAATAAAGCGGCTTACACGATCAATCAAATTGACAATGAGTGGGTTGTAAACTTCTCCTACCCTCTTTATATTAACGGCGAGCATTACGGTATTATTCGTTTAACGAAAGATTACTCTGATTTATTTGCTTCCAACCAAAAAGTTTTGACAAGTCTTACCTATTTTACGTTAGTTCTCTTTACAGTTATCTTTCTGTTTTCTTATATATTATCGCGGAAAATCACGAAACCACTCTCGAAAGTAACTGAAGCTTTCTCCGATGTGGCTCGAGGCCAATACGATACGAAGCTGCAAATTACCACGGGTGATGAAATTGAAGAACTAAATGATCGCTTTCATGAGATGAAAGAACAAATTAAAGAACAAATTGCGGTCATTACTGAGGAAAAGGAGAAAGTCGAAAAGCTTGAAAAGACGAGGCGTGAGTTTTTTAATAATGTAACTCATGAATTAAAAACACCTTTAACCACGATATCGGGGTATTCGCAAATTTTATCTGAAGAAGATTTTAACGATCCCATCTTTTTGAAAAAGGCAGCCGAACGTATTAAAAAAGAAAGTGACCGGCTTCATGAAATGGTCGTTGATGTAATCGAACTGTCCAAGCAAACGATCTACGAAGTAGAGAAAGTCGATGTTTCCCATCTGATCAAACAGTTATGCGAAGACATGCAATTGAACGCAACAAAATACGGCATGACCATCGTATATGATACAGAACCTTCCCTTTTTATCAAAGGCATTGAAAACCGGCTACTTGAAGTCATTATGAACGTACTAGATAACGCCATTAAATATGGGGAAAATCATTCTACCATTCAAATCGTTTCTTATCGCCAAGCCGATCATGCCATAATTAAAGTATCGAACGACAGTAATGACGTTAATCCAGTCATTTTAGTCAATGCCTTTGAACCATTTTACCGTGGCAGTCAGTCATCAAAAGCAGAAAAAGGCAGTACAGGACTCGGGCTTTATATTTGTAAACAAATCGTTCACGAACATGGCGGTACCATCTCCATTGAGGAAAAGAACGGTGTTATTACTTTAACGATCTCCCTCCCACTCTGGCAATAACTTGGCAACATTTTCACTCTTTTTAGCAATAACTCTTTCGTACAATCAAGTTGTAAAAAATAGGAGGAGGTTTTCAAATGAAAGTCGTTAAAGGAATTTTAGGAGTAACACTCGCTGTATCCGTTTTAGCAGGGTGTAACACGCAAGGAAATGTGCAAGGAGAAGGGAAAACCGTCATCGTCAGCGAAGATGTTGTCCTCGAAAGTATCATTTCTGATGCGAAGGTTGCTGTATCTCAACCCGAACAAATCACACTAAAAGAGAGGATCACATACGGTGAACTACTTAAAATTGATAATGAAAAGCTTTACTACACAAGAGAAAATGCACTTTTCTCTACAAGCATCAATGGTGCCAATCCTACATTAATTGAACACATCGCTGCCAAACAGCTGTCTAAGAATGGGAAAAAAGCAATAAGTGTAGAAAATAACAGCGCCTATGTAGTAACGCTTGAAACGGGTAAAAAGAAAAAAATCGCAGAATTAGATGAAAACCATGGCGATGTTAGCTTTGCTGATCCAGAAGGTGATTATCTGTCTTATTATGAATTTACGGATTCCAACTTAGTCTTAATAAACACCGACACGACTGAAAAAACATTGTATGACTTTAATCAATTGTTCGATAGTCCTAGGAACTTTTCATTTCATAGCGGGACCATTCATAATCAAGATGTGTACTTAGCCACACATATCCAAGATGAAGGCAGTGCCTTATATAAGCTTTCTGCGAACAACCAAGTTGAAAAAGTGATTACCTTGAAAAACATCAACGATAATATTTTTGATTTTGAATTCATCCATGATGATTTACTTGTATTTAATGGTGTCTACGATGAGGAACCAGGAATTTTCTTTTATGACCTGAATAAAAAGGCGGTAACGAAAGTTGTCTCAGGCGGCACGAGCTCGGAAGGAACTTGGATTCCGTCCTACAGTATCTCCCCTGACGGAACAAAACTGCTATTTAATACGATCCTGCATAAAGGCGACCAGTTTTTAGATAATGTCTTTATTGCGTCAATTGAGAACAATCAACTATCAAAAAGCATTCAAATCATTCAAAACGCAGAACTGCCAGCGGTTATAAAATTATTAGCTCACTGGAACGAAGACTCTTCAGCCTTTTACATTCCACGTTCCGACAATAGTGAAATCGGCTATGGTGACCTTAAAATTGATTATATTTCCATTTATGAATTGGACAAAATTGAAACGGAATAAACTTTAGATCTGCGTAAAATTTAAAAGTCCCCTAAGAATTTAGGGGACTCATAGGAGAAGCAGAATATACAAATATCGGTCGTCGACCATCGATGACAATGGATAGTAATTGGTCACAGGTAAAAGTGTAATCGGTGATGGGTAATTGGTTGGACCATTCGCCGTTACAAGATCCCATTGAAAGAAATGAAGTTCTTCTCCTATGCCTTGAAATGGAGTCTCACCATTTCAAGGTTTAAAAGTACTTTTCACTATTAAAATCTAATTCGATTGCATAGTTTTTTGCATTGATGAGGTTTGAAAGTTTATTGGCCTGACGCTCAAGCTCTAACCCTTTCTGACGATAATCTTCTGGTTCAAACATCGCCACTTTTACGACCAAGACATTGTCACCAAAAGGATATAAGGGCTCTTCTTTTGGAGAAGCGCCCAATTCTTTACATTTTCTTGCTTTAGCTCTTAATTGAGTGGCTAACTCAATCGCTTCAACAATCGTTAAAGTTTCCTGATTAAATTGTACCTCATTTTCATAGTTCGCTTGATACATGAGTTTATCCAACAGACGAAAGTCTTTTCGGATCTCGTCTAGTTCTTTCTCGACATCTGCTAGGGTACGAACTTGTGGAGGGATTTTACTTCCGTTATCGATTTGTACAAAGGCGACTCGGTACATTTCCTCTTCCAATTCATGAATTCGCTTTGACAAAATACTTTTTAGCTTTACCGCTTCTGCTAGAGAGATTTTTGACATACCTTACCTCCATACGAATGCTACTATTTTTTTCTTTAAAAAGATCTAACTTGATTTCTTCCTCCTTGTTTGGCATGATACAATGCTTCATCCGCTGCCTTGATGATCGTCGCAGGGTCACTAGCCTTTGTCGGTATAACACTGGCTGTGCCAATACTGATCGTTAGAAAACTATTAATTAATGAACCTGCATGAGGAATTTTCAACTTTTCAATGGTCTGCCTAATCGTTTCAGCTACATGCTTGGCACCTGTTTCATCTGTATCCGGTAAGATGACGCAAAATTCTTCGCCACCGTAGCGACAGACGACATCGATGGGACGCTTTAACGTTTTTTGTACTGCTAAAGCTACTTGCTTTAAACATTCATCACCCTTCTGATGACCGTAAGTGTCGTTATATGGCTTAAAATAATCAATATCAATCATCAGTAACGAAATATCGCTAGAATATCTTATGGCTCGCTTCCATTCTTTAATTAATCTTTCATCAAAATAACGCCTATTACCTATTCCTGTCAATCCATCTTTAGTAGACAAATGTTGCAGCTTTTCGTTTACTGCCTGTAGTTTTTGTTCTTCAATTTTTCTTTGGGTTATATCACGGGACATGACAATCAGTTGGGGGTCATCTGGGTCACGTCCTGGTAGAAATCGGACGGTAGACTCGAACCAAATATATTTCCCGTCCTTCCGTTGAATGCGGTACGTAGAAACACCCGCACCATTCATCAGCATCAGCTCGTGATTTTGTCTCACAATTTTATGATCTTCTTGGTGGATTAAGGCGTACCCGCATTTGCCAATTAACTCTTGATCATCATATTGTAAAATCTCTTTAACTGCAGCCGAGACAAATAGATATTCACCTGCTGCATTATGTATCGTTATCATATCTCTTGAGTATTCCGTAATGATTTGGAAGAGTTCCTCAATCTCTTGAAGCTTTTTTTCTACTAATTTTCTCTCGGTGATGTTGCGAGAGATTACTATGAGTTTAGGCTCATCGGCTGCTCCTAAACTGTCCGTTTCTCCTAATGCTCTCCCGTACAAACTCTGGATGGACGATTCAAACCAAATGTATTCTCCGTCTTTTCTTCTTATTCGATAAGTAGACACGACATATCCGTTATTGAGGAGGATTTCATGATTTTTTCTTGACTGTTCATGGTCGTCTGGGTGTATAAACTGATAACTGTCTTCACCTACTAATTCTTCATTACTGTACTGGAGGATTTTTTCTCCTGCGGGAGATACATAAAGGTATCTTCCAGCTAAGTCGTGTACAGTGATCATATCACTTGAATACTCAGCGATAAGCTGAAAAAGGTCTTCCCCCTTACTTAGATTAGCTATAATTTGATTTCCCATCCTAAGTCTCCCCTATCCGATTCTTCTCTATATAAAAAAGACCAACAAAGCAAGTTGGTTGTTTTTCATCTCTCTATACTAATTTCGAGTGATTTGAACTGCACTACCTGAGTTGAAGTGTGACTTTTTATCTAGTTTTATTATACTATATTAGGCTATCATTGGAAAATTCTACATGGAATTTTCTTAATTTAGTAACATGTTTATTATATTTTTGTCACTTTCATGTAGGTTTTCATAATGGTTATACTATTCTCCTAGTTTTTCCCTCTACCGCTCACGTTTACGCGCTTTTCGTTCACGCTTTCTCCTAGTTTCTCCCTCTACCGCTCACGATTCACACCGTTTCGTTCACGATTTCTCCTAGTTTTTCCCTCTACCGCTCACGATTCACACTGTTTCGTTCACGCTTTCTCCTAGTTTCTTCCTCTACCGCTCACGATCCGCACCGTTTCGTTCACGCTTTCTCCTAGTTTCTTCCTCTACCGCTCACG
>NZ_JBYCKM010000048.1:0-65528 GCF_057473385.1 Alkalihalobacterium sp. TH-98
GCGCCGATGGTAGTTGGGGGCTTCCCCCTGTGAGAGTAGGACGTCGCTAGGCACCAAGCACAATCCAAATGGGTTGTGCTTTTTTAATTTGCCTTTATTGATAAAGGGTTGGCTAAATCACGCTTTTTATGTATAAGAGGACTCAGAAGCCGTTATTTGTGAAAAAAATGCCCTGTTGGTCCATTTAGCGGACTCACAGGCCCTTATTGCATGAAAATTTCGGGATATCACATGATATTATGTAAATAAGAGCCTCTCAGTCCTCATAGTCATCAAAACTATGATTTTAGTAGAAATAAGGGCCTCTCAGACCACAAACGGAAGACGAACATCGATCTTGCCAATGACCTAGTCTTCACGAAGCTGTCTACCCCAGTGAGAGGAACTCTTTCTATTCGTAGAACATCATGAGGATCGACCAAAGGTGATACTTCAAGGATCACGTCCCTGTACAAAAGAAAGGTTTAGAGGGACGCCGCTAAGCAAAAAGCACAATCCAAACGGGTTGTGCTTTTCTAATTAAAGTCGAATTCGAATTCGAATTCGAAGGAGTATGTATTAGGTCGAGAAAATGGAGGTTTTGTTACAATTCCAAAGTTTGAGCATAAGGTACTAACATTCGCGGATAATCTATAATGTTTCTGCTAATTTGTGTTATCAGGAAAGAGGATTTTGACAGGTTAATCTCGAAATAAATCTTTAAGATACATAAATCGAATGAAACTCATATTTTAGGCAATAATTATAGGTGTATGTGTTTGCAACTCTCTGTTATTTTTTTTATAATTAATATAGTCAAATATAGTCAAAGTCAAGGGAGGGGGCATGATGAGAAATATCTCTGATATTATTGAGCAGTATTTAAAAAGTATTTTAACGAATAGTGATGGGGAGCTTATAGAAATTAAAAGAAGCGAGCTTGCGAAACAATTTCAATGTGTTCCATCACAAATAAATTATGTGATCAGTACACGCTTTACCATTGAAAGAGGCTATATTGTTGAAAGTAAACGCGGCGGAGGCGGCTACATTCGAATAATAAAGGTAAAAGCGCACAATAAAGCAGATCTCTTTGAACATATGATTCAACTCATTGGTGAAAAGGTAAGTCAAGCCAATGCAGAAGACTTGATTTCAAGGTTATACGAAGAGGGTGCTGTATCTAAACGTGAAGCGAATTTAATGTTTAGTGTGATTGATCCCACATTATTTAATACGAATAACCCTTTACTGCGGGATTATATTCGGGCGAATGTTCTCAAATCAATGCTCCAAACTTTAAAATATCGAGAGTAGCTATGTTTTCTTCTCATACAATCCGTATCTAATGTTTGAAGGGAGAGGTGGTTGCCATGATTTGTCAGGAGTGTAATAAACGCCCTGCCACTTTACACTTCACTAAAATTATAAACGGTGAAAAAACCGAGTTCCATATATGTGAACATTGTGCGAAAGAAAAAGGAGAGTACTTTCCAGGGTCTAATAGTTTTTCTATTCATCAATTGTTATCAGGGTTATTAAACTTCGAACAACCCGTTTCTAAAGGGCAAACATCAGGAGTAAATCCAAGACAGCCATTAACTTGTGAAAAATGTAAAATGTCCTATGAACAGTTTGTTCGAACTGGTAGATTTGGGTGTGCCACTTGTTATCAAACCTTTAGTGATAAACTTGATCCTATTTTAAAGAAAGTCCATAGCGGTAATCACTCACACTCAGGGAAAATACCTAAAAGAATCGGTGGAACTATAGAGGTTCGCAGGAAGATTAATACGTTAAAAGACGCGTTACAACAGCATATTACGAAAGAAGAATTTGAAGAAGCCGCGACTGTAAGAGATCAAATCCGTTCATTAGAAAAATCTATATTCAATCAAGGGGAGGAGTAATTTATGTCACTTGAACGTTTTATTAGTGAAGCAATTAGCCCTTGGATGAAAAAAGATGGACCAGATTCGGATATTGTGCTGAGTAGCCGAATAAGATTAGCTAGGAACCTAAAAGATTTTACGTTCCCTATTTTGGCTACAATGGAGGAAGCAAAGTTAATTGTTAACCACATTAGCACAAAGTTAATGAAAAACCCATATAACTCAGTTGGCCAACTAGAGTTACTCCATATGGATGATTTAAAAGCGAATGTAAAGAAAGTTCTGGTTGAAAAGCATTTGATCAGTCCTCATTTATCAGAAGAGTCAAAGCATGGTGCTGTTCTATTGAGTGAGGATGAAGCAGTTAGCATCATGATTAATGAAGAAGATCATCTTCGGATCCAATGTTTGTTTTCTGGATTTCAGTTAAGCGAAGGGCTTGTACTTGCTAGTGGATTAGATGATTGGATTGAAGATAAGTTGACGTATGCTTTTGATGAAAAAAGAGGGTATCTAACTAGCTGTCCAACGAATGTAGGAACTGGCTTGAGAGCTTCAGTTATGATGCACCTTCCTGCCTTGGTTATGACACAACAATTAAATAAGATACTACCAGCTATTAATCAACTAGGTTTAGTTGTTCGTGGAATCTACGGTGAAGGTAGTGAAGCCTTAGGGAACTTGTTCCAAATATCAAATCAAATGACGCTAGGAAAATCAGAACAAGATATTGTTGAAGATTTACGTGGAGTGGTTATGCAATTAATTCAACAAGAGCGCTCAGCAAGAGAAATGTTATTACAATCCTCAAAAATACAGTTAGAGGATCGTGTCCATCGTTCTTTTGGAGTTTTATCAAATAGCAGGATTATGGAGTCAAAGGAAGCAGCACAGCGCTTATCAGAAGTACGATTGGGAATTGATCTAGGTTTAATTGAAGGTATATCAGGCAATATCCTTAATGAACTTATGATATTAACTCAGCCAGGATTTTTACAGCAGTTCGCCGGGGAAACGCTCTCTCCAAATCAAAGAGATGAGCGAAGAGCAGCACTAATTAGAGAACGTCTCAAACTAGAAGACGTCCGGAAATAATCTTGGAGGTGGATGAATATGATGTTTGGAAGATTTACAGAAAGAGCTCAAAAAGTATTGGCGTTAGCACAAGAAGAGGCGATCCGTCTTGGTCATAATAATATTGGGACTGAACATATTCTACTAGGTCTTATTCGTGAAGGAGAAGGTATTGCAGCCAAAGCCCTACAAGCATTAGGTCTAGGTTCAGATAAAATCCAAAATGAAGTAGAAACTTTAATCGGTACTGGTCAAGAAGGAACTAAGACAATCCACTACACTCCACGTGCAAAAAAAGTCATTGAACTTTCAATGGATGAAGCAAGGAAATTAGGTCATTCCTACGTTGGGACTGAACATATTTTATTAGGATTAATTCGTGAAGGAGAAGGTGTAGCAGCTCGTGTACTGAACAATTTAGGAGTTAGCTTAAATAAAGCTCGCCAACAGGTACTACAGTTGCTAGGAAGCAGTGAAGCATCAGGTGGTAACCAACAATCTGGAACAACTGCACATGCCAACACACCAACGCTAGATAGTCTAGCACGTGATCTTACTGCTATTGCAAAAGAAGAAGCGCTAGATCCTGTGATTGGGAGAAGTAAAGAAATTGAGCGTGTCATCCAAGTTCTTAGCCGTCGTACAAAAAACAATCCAGTTCTAATTGGTGAACCAGGGGTTGGTAAAACAGCGATTGCAGAAGGTCTAGCACAGGCAATTATAAATAACGAAGTTCCAGAAACATTACGTAATAAACGTGTAATGACTTTAGATATGGGTACGGTTGTAGCCGGTACAAAATATCGTGGTGAGTTTGAAGATCGTTTGAAAAAAGTAATGGATGAAATTCGTCAAGCTGGTAACGTGATCTTATTTATTGATGAGCTTCATACTCTTATTGGGGCAGGGGGAGCTGAAGGAGCAATTGATGCATCAAATATTTTAAAGCCTTCACTTGCTCGCGGAGAATTACAATGTATTGGTGCCACTACTCTAGATGAATACCGTAAGTACATTGAAAAAGATGCGGCTTTAGAGCGTCGTTTCCAGCCAATCCAAGTCAATGAGCCGACAAATGATGAGTCTGTTCAAATTTTAAAAGGGTTACGTGACCGTTATGAGGCACATCACCGTGTAACGATTACAGACGCTGCGATTGAAGAAGCAGTTAAATTGTCCGATCGTTATATTTCTGACCGCTTTTTACCAGATAAGGCGATTGATTTAATTGATGAAGCGGCTTCAAAAGTCCGTTTACGTTCCTATACTGCACCACCAAACTTAAAGGAACTTGAAGGACGACTTGAAGAAACTAGAAAAGAAAAGGATGCAGCGGTTCAAAGCCAAGAATTTGAAAAAGCTGCTTCATTACGTGACTCCGAGCAACGTTTACGAGAAGAACTAGATACCATGAAAAATGAATGGAAAAAGAAACAAGGGCAGGAAAATACAGAAGTAACTGTAGAAGATATTGCCCAAGTCGTCACGAGCTGGACAGGAATTCCTGTATCAAGACTAGTAGAAGAAGAAACAGATCGCCTTCTTCGTATGGAAGAAATTCTTCACAAACGTGTAATTGGTCAAGGAGAGGCTGTAAAAGCTATTTCTAAGGCGGTTCGTCGTGCACGTGCTGGTTTAAAAGATCCAAAACGTCCTATTGGTTCATTTATCTTCTTGGGGCCTACAGGTGTAGGTAAAACTGAACTTGCCCGTGCAGTTGCAGAAACGTTATTTGGCGATGAAGATGCGTTTATTCGTATCGATATGTCTGAATATATGGAAAAGCATGCAACAAGTCGTCTAGTTGGTTCGCCTCCAGGGTATGTAGGTCATGATGAGGGTGGACAGTTAACCGAGAAAGTACGCCGTAATCCATATTCTGTTATATTACTAGACGAAATTGAAAAAGCGCACCCTGAGGTATTTAATATTTTACTACAAGTACTAGAAGACGGAAGACTAACGGACTCTAAAGGCCGTACAGTAGACTTTAGAAATACAGCTGTTATTATGACGTCTAACGTAGGTGCTAGTACCCTTCGTAAAAATAAATCATTAGGTTTCACGGTAGATAGTGAAGATCAAAACTATAAAGATATGAAAGGCAAAGTAATGACTGAGCTAAAAAACAGCTTCCGTCCAGAATTCCTAAATCGTATCGATGAGATCATTGTCTTCCACTCTCTTGAGAAGAAACATATCCGTGAGATCATTAGTTTAATGGCTGAACAGCTAGAAAAGCGTCTTGCTGAACAAGGAATTCAATTTGAATTAACTGAAGCAGCCAAAGACAAAATATCGGATGAAGGCTTTGACCCAGAGTATGGAGCACGTCCATTGCGTCGAGCCCTGCAAAAACAAGTCGAAGACCGTCTATCTGAAGAATTGTTAAAAGGAAATATTAAAAAAGGACAAAAAGCGATTATCGATGTAAAAGATAATGAGCTTGTCGTTGAAACAAAAGAAAGTGCACAAGTCTAAAAGTAATAGTTCAAAGGACGGGAACTGGGGGAGATACTTTCTCCTTCAGTTCTTTTTCAATCATCTAGGATACAGTAGGAAAAGCCGTCGACTTATACGTTCTTTTGTTAATAAGTCATGTTTTTCTAAAAACCATTCATGATACAATTAACATAAGAGTAGGTTATAAAGAGGGGAACAGAATGGCGAAAAAGAAAACGAAGTTTGTATGTCAAGAATGTGGTTATGAATCAACGAAATGGATGGGTAAATGTCCAGGCTGTCAAAGCTGGAATACAATGGTGGAGGAATTTGTTGAGTCTGCGACGAAAGGACGGAGCTTTGTTACCGGAGAGCGTACCGAAACTTCAAGTCGACCACAATCTATCACAAAAGTAGAAAATGAACTTGAGGAAAGAATTAGTACTGAAATGAAAGAGTTAAATCGCGTTTTGGGCGGGGGTATAGTGCCGGGCTCACTCGTATTAGTTGGTGGAGATCCTGGTATTGGGAAGTCCACGATCTTACTTCAACTTTCTTATCAGTTAGCTAAGAATTCTTATAAAGTGCTGTATATTTCTGGAGAAGAATCTATGAAACAAACCAAGCTAAGAGCAGACCGATTAGGTGTTTTAGCTGATCAATTATATGTGCTATCAGAGACAGATGTTGATTACATCGAGAAAGCGATCAACGACATTCAACCAACACTCGTTGTGATTGATTCTATTCAAACGGTATTCCAGCAAGATGTTACTTCTGCACCAGGGAGTGTTTCACAAGTCAGAGAATGTACTGCAGCGTTTATGAGAATTGCCAAAACGAAGGGAATTGCCATTTTTATCGTCGGACACGTTACTAAACAAGGTTCAATTGCCGGTCCTAAACTATTAGAGCATATGGTAGATTCCGTTCTTTACTTTGAAGGAGAAAGGCACCATACCTATCGAATATTGAGAGCAGTGAAAAATCGCTTTGGCTCAACGAATGAAATTGGGATATTTGAGATGAAGGAAGGCGGACTGGAAGAAGTCGTCAATCCATCTGAAATCTTTCTGGAAGAAAGAACAGAAGGAGCTGCGGGTTCGACAGTCGTAGCTTCGATGGAGGGAACAAGGCCTGTCTTAGTAGAAATTCAAGCACTTGTTTCGCCAACCAGCTTTGGTAACCCTAGAAGAAT
The DNA here is from genome assembly GCF_057473385.1 of Alkalihalobacterium sp. TH-98. Lineage (NCBI taxonomy): Bacteria > Bacillati > Bacillota > Bacilli > Caryophanales > Bacillaceae > Alkalihalobacterium > Alkalihalobacterium sp. TH-98. Next base: position 6,586 of record NZ_JBYCKM010000048.1, read on the forward strand.
GGCTACCGGAATTGACCATAATCGAGTGTCTCTCTTAATGGCAGTATTAGAAAAGCGAGTCGGATTGCTATTACAAAGCCAAGATGCCTATTTAAATGTGGCCGGCGGAGTTCGTTTAGATGAGCCAGCTATAGATTTAGCTATTGCGTTAAGTATTGCATCCAGCTTTAGAAATCAATCGACGCAGCCAACAGATGTAATGATTGGGGAAGTAGGTTTAACAGGAGAAGTTAGACGAGTAGCTAGAATTGAGCAACGAATTAATGAGGCGGCAAAGCTTGGTTTCAAGCGAGCGATTATTCCTCAGAAAAATATCGGAGGCTGGACGATCCCAAAAAGTATTCAAGTCATTGGGGTGGAAACGCTTGAAGATGCTCTAGATGTTGCACTAGGAGGCTAAAAATGGAAGAACGAAAAAAAGGAAAGTTTATCACCGATATTTTAAAACTAGTAGCGCCAGGGACAGCATTAAGAGATGGTATTGATAATGTATTAAGAGCCAAAACGGGCGGATTAATTGTTTTAGGGTACAACGCAGAGATGCAAAATATCGTAGATGGCGGTTTTTTTATCGATTGTGAGTTCTCACCGGCATACTTATATGAACTAGCTAAAATGGATGGAGCGATCATTTTAAGTGAAGATGGACAACGCATCTTATACGCCAATACGCAACTTAACCCTAATAACTCAATTTCTTCGAATGAAACAGGTATTCGTCATCGAACAGCTGAGCGAGTTGCGAAGCAAACAGGCAACTTAGTCATCTCGATATCACAACGCCGTAATGTTATTACGCTGTATAAAGGAGAGCATCAATATTCATTACGAGATATTGGCGTTATCTTAACGAAGGCTAACCAAGCGATTCAGACGTTAGAAAAATACAAAACGGTATTAGATCAAGGTATTACAAATTTAGGGGCATTAGAGTTTGAGGAACTTGTCACGTTTCAAGAAGTGTTTCAAGTCATTCATCGAGTACAAATGGTATTACGCATAAAAAATGAAATCTTAAACTATGTAAACGAGCTTGGCAGTGAAGGGCGACTTATTACAATGCAGCTGAATGAACTGGTCTCTAATATTGAAAAAGAAGCAGTTCTTTTAATTAAGGACTACGTTAAAGAAAAATCACAAGATGCTTACGAAACGTTAAAAGATTTACAGAAGTTGTCAAACGAAGAATTATTAGATGAGCAGCTTGTCGTTAAGTTGTTAGGATACTCGAAAAACTTCAATATTCAAGAGCAGACCGTCTGCCCTAGGGGATATCGTATTCTATACAAAATTCCACGTTTACCATCTCTTGTGATAGAAAATTTAATAGATACATACGGAGATTTAAGTCAAATTATGGTTGCATCTATTAAAGAGCTTGATGAAGTTGAAGGAATTGGAGAAGCGCGTGCGAAGATGATCAAACATGGGTTAAACCGAATTCAGGAACAATTATTTATAGATCGGCATATATAATCTATTTCGACAAAAAGAGCATTCTAGTTGTAATATGTTGACGAATTTAGGAGATAGATATATAATATAGAGTTTTAAATTGACATTGAACAAGTACATCTGATACGGTTAATTGTATACCACTTACAAATTATTATGTGAATTTGTGGAAAATATAGGTTGACACGTTTCAAAAGAAAAAGTTTGTCTATAATAGTAAAAGGAGGTGAAATCATGCTAAAACGAATAGTCCAACTATTTTTTGTCCTAATAGGAGGGACACTAGGGTTTCTATTCATTCCGGATTTAATTGAAATCCTTAATTTTGGTGAGTTGCCAAATTGGGTTATGAGTTCTTATGCAGGAGCTGTTTTTGGAGCAATTATTTTTTATCTTTCTACTTTTTGGTTAGCTGATTATATCGTTGGTTTGATGAAGTTGATGGAAGAAGCCATTGTTAAAGCACCAATAACCGACGTACTTTTTGGGACAATGGGTCTTATCGTAGGTTTAATTGTTGCCTATTTAATCGGAATCCCCATTGACGCCATCCAAGTACCTGTGATCAGCTCAGTTTTACCGATCTTTATTACTTTTTTCCTGGGTTACTTTGGTTTTCAAATTGGATTTAAAAAGCGTGATGAACTTATAAATCTCTTTTCGGTCGCACAACGTAAAGACAAAAAGAAAGATGGAGACGTCGAAAAAGAACGAAGTGGCACGATGAAATTATTAGATACTAGTGTTATTATCGATGGTCGCATTGCAGATATTTGTAAGACTGGTTTCTTAGAGGGGACATTAATCATTCCTGAGTTTGTATTGGAAGAATTACAACATATTGCGGACTCTTCAGATGTATTAAAACGAAACCGTGGTCGCCGCGGATTGGATATTTTGAATAAAATCCAAAAAGAATTACCGATCAAAGTAGAAGTCTATGAAGGCGATTTTGATGAGATTCAAGAAGTCGACAGCAAGTTAGTGAAGCTGGCGAAATTGCTTTCAGGAGTTGTTGTAACAAATGACTTTAATTTAAATAAAGTTTGCGAGTTGCAAGGTGTACCTGTTTTAAATATTAATGACTTAGCAAATGCAGTTAAGCCAGTTGTTCTTCCTGGTGAAGAATTAAATGTTCAAGTGATAAAAGATGGAAAAGAGCACAATCAAGGCGTTGCTTACTTGGATGATGGAACAATGATCGTCGTTGAAGGTGGTCGAGATTACATTGGCAAACAAATTGATGTTATTGTTACAAGTGTTCTTCAAACAAGCGCAGGACGGATGATTTTTGCTAAGCCTAAATTACTTGAAAAAGCATTATAGAAATTTAGTGCGAGTGGTGAGGAAATTATGAACTATTCAGTAGTTATTCCTGCAGCAGGGCAAGGAAAACGAATGAAAGCAGGACAAAATAAACAATTTTTGCAATTATCTAGCATGCCACTTATTATTCATACTCTTCTTGTATTTGAAAAAGATCCATGGTGTAGCGAAATCATTCTAGTTACTAATAAAGAAGAGAAAGAAGTCATGATGAATTTAGTTCAACATTATAATCTTCAAAAAGTGAATGACTATGTGATGGGTGGATCGGAAAGACAGTATAGTGTTGCTAATGGATTAGACGTGATAAAAGATGAAACGATCGTCCTCATTCATGATGGTGCTCGCCCTTTTATTGAACAAACGAAAATCCACGAATTAGTTCTATGTGCAAATGAAACCGGAGCAGCTGTTATAGCAGTTCCTGTAAAAGATACGATTAAAAAAGTAACTGAAAGCAAAGTCGAGGAAACGATGGAGCGTTCAAGCTTGTGGGCTGTTCAAACCCCACAAGCTTTTCGTCTGTCACTTATAAAAAAAGCACATGAGCTGGCGAAACAACAGTCTTTCTTAGGAACAGATGATGCAAGTTTGGTTGAAAATATGAGTGAAGTTGTGGCAATAGTTGAAGGTGACTATTTAAATATGAAATTAACAACACCAGAAGATCTATTATTTGCCGAAGCAATATTAGCGAGTCGAAAGGGGAAAGAATGATGATTAGAGTGGGACAAGGCTTTGATGTTCATCAATTAGTAGAAGGACGTCCACTTATTATTGGTGGAATTGAAATAGACTATGAGAAAGGCTTACTGGGTCATTCAGATGCAGATGTTTTGTTACATACAATTGCTGATGCGGCTTTAGGTGCAATCGGGGAGGGGGATATCGGAAAACACTTTCCTGATACAGATCCTGAATATAAAGATGCGGATTCAGCAAAGTTGCTGGAACAAGTCTGGAAAATTGTAAAAATGAATGGTTATTCACTGGGAAATATTGATTGTACGATTATTGCCCAACAGCCCAAAATGGCACCGCACATTTCCCGAATGAGAGAACGAATTGCCCAACTATTAGAAGGTACTATTGATCAAGTAAATGTAAAAGCAACGACAACTGAAAAACTTGGTTTTACTGGCAGAGGAGAAGGTATCGCAGCTCAAGCTGTTATATTACTAACAAAAGACTAAACAGTAATAGGAATACAAGCTACTACTGAAACGTGTTTCTTTGCGTTAAGTTTTCTAAAACTCTTGACCGAAAAGCTTCAGTTCGTAATAATATGTTACAGAATAACTATGCGAAACGAGAGAATGGAAGGTGTCACTATGTCAAATGAAGTGAGAGTACGTTTTGCCCCTAGTCCTACAGGGCACTTACATATTGGAGGAGCAAGGTCCGCTCTTTTTAATTATTTATACGCTAGAAATCAAGGCGGGAAGTTTATTTTACGTATAGAAGATACAGATCAAGCAAGAAATGTAGAAAATGCCCAGGAGAAGCTGTTAGAGAGCTTAAAATGGCTTCAAATTGATTGGGATGAGAGTGTAGATATCGGTGGTGAATACGGTCCATATAGTTGTATGGAGCGAATAGATATTTATAAAAAATATCTCCAACAGCTCATTGATGAGAAGAAAGCGTACTATTGTTATATGACGGAAGCAGAACTTGAAGCAGAACGCGAAGCTCAAATTGCTCGAGGCGAAAATCCGAAATATAGTGGCAGAGACCGGGATTTAACAGAGGAGCAAAGAAAAGCGTACGAAGAAAAAGGTCTTAAACCAGTTGTGCGCTTCCGTGTGCCAGAAGGTAAAGCATATGTGATTGATGATGCGGTTCGTGGCGAAGTAAGTTTTGAGTCGGATGGAATCGGTGACTTTGTTATTGCTAGAAAAGATGGGATTCCGATGTATAATTTTGCAGTAGTAGTTGATGATCATTTAATGAAAATTTCCCACGTAATTCGCGGGGAAGAGCACTTATCAAATACACCGCGCCAGGCGATGCTTTATGAGGCATTTGGCTGGGAAGTACCCAAATTTGCTCATGCTTCACTTATCTTGAACCCAGACCGTCAAAAAATGAGTAAGCGTGATGAATCAATTATTCAATTTGTAGAGCAGTACCGTGATTTAGGCTACCTGCCTGAAGCGATCGTGAATTTCCTGGCGTTATTAGGGTGGTCCCCAGTTGGAGAAGAAGAAAAGTTTACAAAAGCTGAGCTAATTGAGCAATTCAGCTTAGATAGAGTAGCGAAAGCCCCAGCTGTATTTGATACGGATAAGTTAGCATGGATGAACAACCAATACGTGAAAGAAGCTGGTTTAGATCGTGTAGTTGAACTCGCTTTACCGCATTTAATTCGTGCGGGCAGACTTCCGGAAGAGATGACTGCTGAGCAAAAAGATTGGGCAAATCGCTTAATTGGATTGTATCAAGAGCAAATGTCTTACGGTGCTGAAATCGTTGAGCTTACAGAGTTGTTTTTCAAATCAGAAATCGATTATAATGAAGAAGCAAAAGGAATACTAGCTGAAGAGCAAGTTCCAGAAGTATTGCAACAGTTTATTAATGAGCTTGAAGCAACAGAAACATATACGGCAGAAAACATTAATAAGGCGACAAAAGCGACACAAAAAGCAACGGGGCATAAAGGGAAAAAGTTATTTATGCCAATCCGTGTAGCGACAACAGGACAAACGCACGGACGCGATCTTCCAGATACTCTTGAGCTGCTTGGAAAAGAGATGGTCATTCAGCGTCTGAAGCAAGCGTTACAACATAACTAAACAAGTTAAAACGAAGACAAGGTAGAGTAGGAACGTAGCTGTCTTTTCAGAGAGAACCACCCAGGCTGAAAGTGGTTTAAGATTAGTCGTTCTGAAGTTGCGCCTTAGAGTCTCTTATTGAACGTTTAAGTAGGTAAGAGCGGTTACGCCGTTATCGTAGAAGAGGAGAAGCAATTATACATTGCTTAAACAGAGTGGAACCGCGCCGAAAGCGTCTCTGTGCATATGCACAGAGACGCTTTTTTCTATGCGCTTTTCACCATTTAAGTCAACAAGGCGATGGGGGAGGTACGTATGAAGAAAGTTTTTCAAACATTAAAAAATGATATTGATGTCGTATTTGAACAAGATCCGGCGGCCAGAAGTCGTTTAGAAGTCATTTTCACCTATTCTGGTGTCCACGCCATTTGGTCTCATCGGCTGGCACACTGGTTTTGGAAACGAAAGATGTATTTTTTCGCACGGTCGATTTCACAGATTAGTCGCTTTTTTACAGGAATTGAAATTCATCCAGGGGCCAAAATCGGTCAGCGCTTATTTATTGACCATGGAATGGGAGTAGTTATTGGGGAAACCTGTGAGATTGGTGATAATGTAACCATTTATCAAGGTGTAACATTAGGCGGAACTGGTAAAGAAAAAGGAAAGCGCCACCCAACGATCGAGGATAATGTCTTAATTGCCTCAGGAGCAAAGATTTTAGGATCATTTACAATTGGAGAAAATGCGAGAATTGGAGCGGGGTCTGTTGTTCTCAAGGAGGTCCCTAAAAATTCTACCGTCGTTGGTATACCGGGTAAAGTCGTTCTTCAGAATGGAGTGAAAGTAAAAGGGGATTTAGATCATCATAATTTACCAGATCCGATTTCCGATAAGTTTCGTGAATTAGAAGATCAAATTGACGCACTTCGAACGGAAATTGAATATTATAAGCGAAAACAGGTAATTGAAAAAGACTAGGATTAGGAGTTGAATTGCTTATGGCAATCTATTTATATAATACACTCACTAGAAAAAAAGAGAAGTTTGTTCCAATTGAAGAAGGTAAAGTAAAGATGTATGTTTGCGGACCTACTGTCTATAATTACATTCATATTGGTAATGCAAGACCAGCTATCGTCTTCGATGTTGTTCGTCGTTATTTCCAATACCGCGGATATGAAATCTCGTATATTTCAAATTTTACCGATGTGGATGACAAACTAATTCGTGCTGCAAAGGAACTAGGGGAAGATGTACCAACCATTGCTGAGCGATTTATCCATGCCTATCACGAGGATACTTGTGCATTAGGCGTTGAAAAAGCCGATCATCATCCAAGAGTAACAGAAACGATACCAGAGATCATCGATTTTATCTCAGCTTTAATGGATAAAGGATACGCTTATGAAGTCAATGGTGATGTTTATTACCGAACGAGAAAATTTGATGGATACGGAAAGCTATCCGATCAGTCCGTTGAAGACCTTCAGTCAGGAGCGCGTATTGAAGTAGATTTAGGAAAAGAGGATCCACTAGATTTTGCGCTATGGAAAGCAGAAAAAGAGAATGAAATTTCTTGGGATAGTCCTTGGGGGAAAGGAAGACCAGGCTGGCATATTGAATGTTCAGCGATGGTAAAAAAATATTTAGGGGATACAATTGATATCCATGCCGGTGGTCAGGACTTAACCTTCCCTCATCATGAGAATGAAATTGCTCAATCTGAAGCTTTAACTGGGAAAACGATGGCAAATTATTGGATTCATAATGGTTATATTAAAATAGATAACGAAAAAATGTCGAAATCACTCGGAAATTTTGTACTGGTACATGACATTATTCAACAACATTCACCAGATGTCGTAAGGTTCTTCATGTTGCTTGCTCACTATAGAAGTCCGATTAATTTCAGTGGTGAGTTGTTAGAAAGTGCAAAAAATGGGCTGGAGCGACTTCAAACTACAGTTGAAAACCTCAAACATCGTTTAGCTGAAAGTGCAGATTTAGGGAAAGAAGTTGAAACGTGGATTGGAAAAGTAGATAGTTATAAAGAGCGTTTTATAAAAGAAATGGACGATGACTTTAATACGGCGAATGCAATATCGGTTCTGTTTGATCTCGCAAAAGAAGCGAATGTCTATTTACGTGAAGAACAGACTTCAAAAACTGTTTTAGAAGCATTTCATAAGCAATTAACTGAATTAGGTTCTGTATTAGGGATCAAACTAGAGGTAATGAAAGAATTACTAGATGAGGAAATTGAACAGTTAATTGAAGATCGTACAAATGCTCGAAAAAACCGTGACTTTGCCTTAGCGGATCAAATTAGAGATGAATTAAAAGCAAAAGGAATTATTCTTGAAGATACACCACAAGGCGTTCGCTGGAAGAGGTCATAATTCAATGAAAATCAGTGATCATAGTATCGATGCTAAACAGTTAAATGCATTAGCATTAGCGTACATGGGTGATGCCATCTTAGACACCTATGTACGCTGCCACTTAATTGCAATTGGAAAAACAAGACCTAATAAGCTTCATCATGAGGCAACTCGTTATGTTTCAGCTAAGGCACAAGCTAAAGTAATTGGTACGTTACTTGAAGAAAACTTTTTTTCAGAAGAAGAACAAAGTGTCATTATGAGAGGTCGAAATGCTAAATCAGGAACAATCCCTAAAAATACAGATCATAATACGTACCGTTACAGTACGGCTTTCGAAGCGTTACTCGGATATCATTATCTATTAGGTAATCAAAATCGATTGGATGAAATTATTCAAAGGATGTTCTTTTTAATAGAAAGAGAGGGCTAGTTCGGTTATGAGTAAAGAAGTAGAATTCATTATGGGAAAAAATCCAGTTATAGAGGCACTAAAAGCATCTCATCCGATTAATAAAATCTGGATAGGTGAAGGCACTCAAAAGGGACAAGTTACTAAAGTGCTGCAACTTGCAAAAGAAAATGGCGTAATTGTTCAACATGTACCTAAACGAAAGCTTGAACAACTCGTTGACTCACCGAACCATCAAGGTGTAGTTGCTTCAATTGCCGCTTATCAATATGCTGAAATGGATGATTTATTTAATCGAGCTAGAGAGCGGAATGAAGATCCGTTCTTTCTCGTTTTAGATGAAATAGAAGACCCGCATAATTTAGGTTCTATTCTAAGAACAGCTGATGCGGTTGGAGCTCATGGTGTGATTATACCTAAACGAAGAGCGGTAGGGTTAACTCAAGCTGTTGCAAAAGCTTCAACGGGAGCGATTCAACACGTGCCAGTTGTACGTGTAACTAATTTAGCTCGTACCATGGACGAATTGAAAGATAAAGGTTTATGGTTTGCAGGGACCGATGCCCAAGGAACTGAAGATTATAGGCAAGCGAACTTTAATATGGGCATTGGTCTAGTTATTGGAAGTGAAGGTAAGGGAATAAGTCGCTTGATTAAGGAGAAATGTGACTTTCTAGTAAAAATACCGATGGTCGGTCAAGTAACATCTTTAAATGCTTCTGTAGCAGCAAGTCTTTTAATGTACGAGGTATACCGTCACCGCAGCCCATTAGGCAGGAGCTAAAATGAAAGATATTTTATTAGTGGATGGCTATAACATCATTGGGGCGTGGCCTGAGCTAAGGATATTAAAGAACAAGGACTTAAATCTTGCTAGAGATCAGTTAATTGAAAAGATGGCAGAGTACCAAGCTTATACAGGAATTAGAGTGATGTTAGTGTTTGATGCCCATATGGTTCCTGGAGTAGGTAAAAAGTATAAAAATCATCGAGTGCAAGTGATTTATACCCGAGAGAATGAAACAGCTGATGAGCGAATCGAAAAACTAGTAAAGGAACTTAAAAACGTCGTAACTCGAGTTTATGTAGCTACATCCGACTTTACTGAACAGTCTGTCATTTTTGGTAGCGGGGCACTAAGGAAGTCTGCTCGTGAGCTTCAAATTGAAATTGAGACAGCGGAAAAAGGCATTAAAAAAGATGTCGAAAACAGGCGAAAACCAGTAATTTCGACAAGAATTTCACTTTCTAAGGAGATGGCTGAAATTTTTGAAAAATGGCGTCGAGGCGACTCATGAGTGGTTGACGCTTCCAAAAAAGGTACTATATAATAATTTTATATCTAAACATCAGTCATGGTCGGAGGGATTTTTGTGAGCACTCAAATCAAGGAGACGATACACCCGAATATAGGACAAGCTGAAGATGAATTATTAGTGGAGAAGGTTAGAGAGGGAGATAGTGCGGCTTTAGAGTACTTGATTAATAAGTATAAGAATTTCGTACGAGCAAAGGCGAGATCTTATTTTTTAATTGGTGCTGATCACGAAGATATTGTACAGGAAGGTATGATTGGTCTTTATAAGGCGATACGTGACTACAAAGAGGACAAGCTCTCTTCGTTTAAAGCATTTGCTGAACTTTGTATTACGAGACAAATTATTACAGCTATTAAAACAGCAACCCGTCAAAAACATATTCCACTAAATTCGTATGTATCCCTTGATAAACCATTGTATGATGAAGAATCAGATCGAACGCTCCTTGATGTCATTTGCGGCACTAAAGTGACTAATCCTGAAGAATTACTCATAAATCAAGAAGAATTTGATGACATAGAGCTTAAGATGGGTGAGATTTTAAGTGAATTGGAACGTAAAGTTTTGATGTTGTACCTAGACGGACGGTCGTACCAAGAAATTTCAGCAGACTTAAATCGGCATGTGAAATCAATAGACAATGCACTACAAAGAGTTAAGAGGAAGTTAGAGCGGTACGTTGAATTAAAAGGAATAAGTTTATAAAATAAGAAACTAAGCATAAGGTTGCTAAAGTGAAAGTGTACACTGGATACAAAGGTGTAAGTTGGAGCAGAGTTAGCCTTATGTTTATTTTTTTGTTTTTATGCACATAATGGAAATGGACCCCAATTGCTTTATTGACACTAATTAGCCGTTATGATAGAGTTTAAAAGAATGTAAGCATTTCTTAATTGTTTTTTTCGGAGGTGCTCGATGCGGAAAAAAGCTGTACTAGCCTGTTCAGAATGTAAATCAAGAAATTACACAACAGATAAGAATATGCAGAACCAAGCGGTCCGCATTGAAATGAAGAAGTTTTGCAAAATTTGCAAAACACATACACTTCACCAAGAAACAAAATAAAAAGACAGCAAGTCTTTTTTATTATTTAATAAATGGTTGCTTACTCAAGTGATGAGTGCTGGAGGTGTCATGATTGGCTGACCGTGAAAGAACAAGCATTTGGAAATTTTTACGTCAAGTGATGGCTGAATTGAAACGAGTAACTTGGCCGACGCGCAAAGAGTTGACACGTTATACGTTAGTCGTACTCGGAACAGTTGCTTTTATTTCAGTCTTTTTTGCAGTAGTTGATCTAGGGATTTCAAGTTTGCTTCGTTTAATTTTAGGATAAAAGTTGATCGAGTAATTCTTGGAGTTTATCCATAGAGGAGGGAAGGACAAGTTTAGTCCTAAGATGTATGGAGAAAAACTGGTATGTTGTTCACACTTATTCTGGTTACGAAAACAAAGTGAAAACTAACCTTGAGATGCGAGTCGAAACAATGGATATGACAGATAAAATTTTCCGTGTTCTTGTTCCAGTTGAAGAAGAAACTGAAATTAAGAATGGAAAAAGTAAATCTGTTACAAAGAAAGTGTTTCCTGGTTATGTACTTGTTGAAATGGTTATGACCGATGATTCTTGGTATGTTGTTCGTAACACGCCTGGAGTTACGGGGTTTGTAGGGTCAGCAGGGGCGGGTTCTAAGCCGACTGCTTTACTGCCAGAAGAAGTAGAAGGAATTTTAAAACAAATGGGTGTTGATGAACCGAGAGCTGATATTGACTTTGAAATTAAAGAGTCAGTAAGAGTAATTGAAGGTCCTTTTGCGAACTTTATCGGTACGATTGAAGAAATTCAAGCTGATAAAAGAAAAGTTAAAGTACACGTCAATATGTTCGGTCGAGAAACCCCGGTTGAATTGGAGTTTACTCAAGTTGAAAAGGTAATCTGATCATAAGCCCCTTGAGTTTGGGGGCTTTAATTTTTTTCAGATGTTGTCTTGTTTGAGTGTCTTATTATGGGTGCTTTATTATCTTTTGATACTAAATTGGATATAAATAGTTTTTAAAAGAACTTGATATCTTAGTTTCAAAGTGATAATATTGTTTTGTTTGATATGGGTATTCAAAAAAGTGAATACCTGTTTAATGAGTGGGAGGGTCAAAACCCGGTTACCACATCACGGACTAAGGAGGTGTGTCGCGTGGCTAAAAAGGTTATTAAAATGGTTAAGTTACAAATTCCAGCAGGGAAAGCAAACCCAGCACCACCAGTTGGACCTGCACTAGGACAAGCTGGAGTAAACATTATGGGCTTCTGTAAAGAGTTCAATGCTCGTACTTCTGATCAAGCTGGTTTAATCATTCCGGTTGAAATTACGGTATTTGAAGACCGTTCTTTTACATTTATCACTAAAACTCCACCTGCTGCAGTTCTTCTTAAGAAAGCAGCTGGTATCGAGTCTGGTTCTGGTGAACCGAACCGTACTAAAGTCGCAACTGTTAAGCGTGACAAAGTACGTGAAATCGCTGAGACAAAAATGCCTGACCTAAACGCAGCTGATGTAGAAGCAGCAATGCGTATGGTTGAAGGAACAGCTAGAAGCATGGGAATCGTTATCGAGGACTAATGTTTGTTGCAGGAGGTTGCGATTAGGAGGAATCCTTACCTAACATTTTGTTAGGTTCGCAACCTTTATTAGTGGGAGGTACTACCGATAAAACCACAAACGAGGAGGAAAAGAAAGTGGCTAAACGAGGAAAAAAATATCAAGAAGCTACGAAATTAGTAGACCGTGATCAAGTTTATTCTGCTGAAGAAGCAATTGAGCTTGTAAAAAAAGCATCTACTGCTAAGTTTGATGAGACAGTTGAAATCGCTGTACGTCTTGGTGTAGATCCTAAGAAAGCAGATCAACAAATTCGTGGAGCAGTTGTACTACCAAATGGTACAGGTAAAACTCAACGTGTGTTAGTATTTGCTAAAGGTGAAAAAGCGAAAGAAGCAGAAGCTGCTGGCGCTGATTATGTTGGAGATGAAGATTACATTAACAAAATCAACCAAGGTTGGTTTGACTTTGATGTAATCGTTGCGACTCCTGACATGATGGGTCAAGTTGGTAAACTTGGTCGTGTATTAGGACCAAAAGGTTTAATGCCAAACCCTAAAACAGGAACAGTTACTTTCGAAGTAGAAAAGGCTGTTAATGAAATTAAGGCTGGTAAAGTAGAGTACCGTGTAGATAAAGCTGGAAATATCCACTGCCCAATTGGTAAAGTTTCTTTTGAAACAAACAAACTAGTTGAGAACTTAACTACAATTGTTGATACTCTAAACAAAGTTAAACCTGCTGCAGCAAAAGGTACTTACATGAAGAACATTGCTGTTGCATCAACAATGGGTCCTGGTGTAAAAGTTAACGTAGCATCTGTTGCTAAATAAATTATTGACATTAGTCGATCGATAGAGTATACTAATTTAGGTGTTCTATTAATCGAGTTATTAATAGCAATCCATACCGTAGACAGTAGGTGCGTTAATCGCTTAATTCCCTACCGAGGTTGTCATTTATGTTATATCTATGACTAACATGACCTCCGTATGTCTATATGCGGAGGTTTTTATATTGGCTTCTGAACGGTATGAAAGAACCATAGGAGGTGTAAGAATGAGCGTACTTGCAAAAAAACAAGAAGTCGTAACAGAGATCGCTACTAAACTTCGTGATAGCAAATCAACAATTATCGTTGACTATCGTGGATTAAACGTAGCAGAAGTTACTGAACTTCGTAAACAACTTCGTGAAGCGGGCGTCGAGTTCAAAGTATATAAAAATACGATGGCACGTCGTGCGACAGCTGAAGTAGAATTAACTGAGTTAGACGCACAACTAGTTGGACCAACTGCAATTGCTTTTGGTGCTGAGGATGTTGTTGCACCTGCAAAAATCATCAATGAGTTCGCAAAGAAACATGATGCTCTTGAAATTAAAGCTGGTGTAATCGAAGGTCGTATTGCGACTGTTGAAGAAGTAAAAGCTTTAGCGGAACTTCCATCTCGCGAAGGTTTACTTTCTATGTTGCTTAGCGTACTTCAAGCTCCTGTTCGTAACTTTGCATTGGCTACAAAAGCTGTTGCAGAACAAAAAGAAGAGCAAGGTGCATAATTGTTTCAGTAACTTAAGTTTCGGATAAAATATTAAAGATCTGATTAGGAGGATTTATCATGAGTAAAGAGCAAATCTTAGAAGCAATCAAAGAAATGACTGTATTAGAATTAAACGACTTAGTAAAAGCAATCGAGGAAGAGTTTGGTGTAACTGCAGCTGCTCCTGTAGCTGTTATGGGTGGCGCTGCTGGTGGCGACGCTGCTGCTGAGCAAACTGAATTCGACGTAATTCTTACAAGTGCTGGCGGATCTAAAATCAACGTTATTAAAGTAGTACGTGAAATCACTGGTCTTGGCTTAAAAGAAGCTAAAGCTATGGTAGATGGCGCTCCAGCTCCAATTAAAGAAGGCGTTTCTAAAGAAGAATCTGAAGAAATGAAAGCTAAACTTGAAGAAGCTGGTGCTTCTGTAGAAGTTAAGTAATTTCATAAAAAAACAGACTGGGTGAGGCTGAGCCGCACCCGGTTTTTTTCATTTTAATGACTATAAGTATCCCTCTTTAGACCATAATTAAAGTAGACTCTATTCTTTCGATGATAGAGCCAATGAAAAGAGTAAAGTTAAGATGAAATGTGGGGTTGTTAAGATGACCAATCATTATTATTCGGAAACACCTAGTGTTGAAAGTAATAGAAATCGTTTTACTTTCGATCTTAGAGGAAACGCGTTGCGATTTATTTCAGATGCAGGGGTATTTTCTAAAAAAGAGATAGACTTTGGGAGTCGTCTATTAATAGAGGCTTTTCAATTTCCTGATGTAGAAGGTGATCTCTTAGACATGGGGTGCGGCTACGGTCCCATTGGCTTAGCTTTGGCAAAAGAAAATAATGTTCGAACAGTCTACATGGCTGACATTAATGAACGTGCCGTACAGCTGTCAAAGGAAAATGCCGCTGAAAATAAAATTAGTAATGTTGAGGTTTTTCAAAGTAATCTTTTTGATGCAATTGAGAAGAACGACTTCGCTGCCATTTTAACAAATCCACCTATTCGGGCAGGGAAGGACACGGTACATCAAATCTATGAACAAGCACATGCGAGGTTAGTTTCGGGTGGGCAGTTATGGATTGTTATACAGAAAAAGCAAGGGGCGCCATCTACCATTGAAAAGTTAAAGACGTTATTTGCTACAGTTGAGGTTGTTGAAAAGAAAAAAGGTTATTTTATAATTCGCGCAGAAAAAAATTGACTATGATATTCAGTTGTGTTATTGTTATTTAATGCGTATAACTGCCAATTTTCAGACACATTTAGTAAAGTAAATCAAGTAAATTTTACTGTATAAAATGGATATGGTTGGTTATACTTATATAATCGTCGTAATGGTAGGAAATAGTTGCGATAACATTATTATCCAGCTACTCTTATAGCTCAATGGATATGATCCGTTGAGTGAAGAACATTATAATAAGCGAGATTTGAGGGGTGAATCAGTTGACAGGTCAACTAGTTCAGTATGGACGCCACCGCCAACGAAGAAGCTATGCGAGAATTAAAGAAGTATTGGAATTACCAAACTTAATTGAAATTCAAACTGCTTCTTATCAATGGTTTCTTGATGAGGGTTTGCGAGAAATGTTTCAAGACATCTCACCGATTCAGGATTTTACAGGGAATCTAGTCTTAGAGTTTATCGACTACAGTTTAGGAGAACCAAAATATCCAGTAGATGAATCAAAAGAACGAGATGTTACATATGCTGCTCCTTTGCGTGTGAAAGTTCGTTTAATTAACAAGGAAACTGGTGAAGTAAAAGAGCAAGAAGTATTTATGGGTGATTTCCCGTTAATGACGGAAACAGGTACGTTCGTTATTAATGGTGCAGAGCGCGTAATTGTTTCGCAGCTTGTTCGTTCACCAAGTGTTTATTATAGCGAAAAAATAGATAAAAACGGTAAGAAAGGGTTTACTGCAACTGTTATTCCTAACCGTGGAGCATGGTTAGAGCTTGAAACAGATGCCAAAGATATTGTGTATGTGAGAATAGATCGTACTAGGAAGATACCTGTTACGGTTCTTTTGCGTGCGCTAGGTTTTGGATCTGATCAAGAGATCATTGATCTTCTAGGAGAAGATGAGTACTTACGCAATACGTTAGAAAAAGATAACACTGATGGTACGGAAAAAGCGCTATTAGAAATTTATGAGCGTTTACGTCCAGGTGAACCTCCTACTGTAGATAATGCGAAAAGTCTATTAGAGTCAAGGTTCTTTGATCCGAAGCGTTATGATTTAGCGAGTGTAGGTCGTTACAAGATTAACAAAAAGCTTCACATTAAAAACCGTTTGTTCAACCAACGTCTAGCAGAAACATTAGTTGATCCTGAGACAGGTGAAGTAATTGCAGATGAAGGTACATTGCTAGATCGTCGTACACTTGATCGAATTATTCCATATCTAGAAAACAACGTAGGCTTTAAGCAAGTTGGGGTTTCTGGTGGAGTTGTAGAAGAAGGTGACGTGCAGCTTCAAGCGATTAAGATTTACTCTCCAGATGATCATGAAAATGAGCAGGTTATTCAAGTAATCGGGAATGGAATGGTGGAGCAAAGTGTAAAACACATTACACCGTCGGATATTATTGCTTCTATTAACTATTTCTTTAACCTATTACATAGTGTTGGGGATACAGATGATATCGACCACTTAGGTAACCGACGTTTAAGATCTGTAGGTGAGTTACTACAAAATCAGTTCCGTATCGGTCTTTCAAGAATGGAAAGAGTAGTGCGTGAACGTATGTCAATTCAGGATCCAAATATGATTACGCCACAAGCGTTAATTAATATCCGTCCAGTAATTGCGTCAATTAAAGAGTTCTTTGGAAGCTCTCAGTTATCTCAGTTCATGGACCAAACTAATCCTTTAGCTGAATTAACACATAAACGTCGTTTATCTGCATTAGGGCCAGGTGGTTTAACACGTGAGCGTGCTGGGTTTGAAGTACGTGACGTTCACTATTCTCACTATGGTCGTATGTGTCCAATTGAAACACCTGAGGGACCAAACATCGGGTTAATCAACTCACTTTCGAGTTATGCGAAAGTAAACGAGTTTGGCTTTATGGAGACACCATACCGTCGTGTTGACCCTGAGACTGGAAAAGTAACGGCACAAATTGATTACTTAACAGCTGACGAAGAAGATAACTACATCGTAGCCCAAGCGAATATGAAGCTTGGTGATGATGGATCTTTCTTAGATGAAAATATTATCTCCCGTTTTAAAGGGGAAAACATTGTTGTATCTAGAGAGCGCGTCGATTACATGGATGTATCTCCTAAACAGGTAGTTTCAGCAGCGACTTCTTGTATACCGTTCTTAGAAAACGATGACTCGAACCGTGCACTTATGGGTGCGAACATGCAACGTCAAGCAGTTCCGTTACTTCGTCCTGAATCGCCGATTGTTGGTACAGGAATGGAGCACGTATCTGCAAAAGACTCTGGTGCAGCGATTGTAGCTAAGCACCGTGGGCTTGTTGAACGTGTTACAGCTCGTGAAGTTTGGGTTCGTCGTCTAGAAGAGGTAGACGGAAAAGAAATTAAAGGTGATTTAGATAAATATCGTCTTCAAAAATTTGTTCGTTCTAACCAAGGAACGTGCTATAACCAAGTACCGATTGTCAGTGAAGGAAACATCGTAGAAAAACGTGAAATCGTTGCAGATGGTCCTTCAATGGAATTAGGTGAAATGGCTTTAGGTCGTAACGTTATGGTCGCATTCATGACTTGGGAAGGTTATAACTATGAGGATGCGATTATTCTAAGTGAGCGTTTAGTTAAAGATGATGTATATACATCTGTTCATATTGAAGAGTATGAGTCTGAAGCTCGTGATACGAAGCTCGGTCCAGAAGAGATTACACGTGATATTCCTAACGTTGGTGAAGATGCACTTAAAAACCTTGATGAGCGAGGAATTATTCGTGTAGGGGCTGAAGTAAAAGACGGTGATATTCTCGTTGGTAAAGTAACTCCTAAGGGGGTAACAGAACTAACAGCAGAAGAAAGACTTTTACATGCGATCTTCGGTGAAAAGGCCCGAGAAGTTCGTGATACATCATTACGTGCACCACATGGTGGAGACGGGATTGTACTTGATGTAAAAATCTTTAACCGTGAAGACGGCGATGAATTACCTCCAGGTGTTAACCAATTAGTAAGGGTTTATATCGTTCAAAAACGTAAAATTCATGAAGGTGACAAGATGGCGGGTCGCCATGGTAACAAAGGGGTTATCTCAAGAATTTTACCAGAAGAAGATATGCCTTATTTACCAGATGGTACACCGGTGGACATCATGTTAAACCCTCTAGGGGTACCTTCTCGTATGAACATCGGACAAGTGCTTGAACTTCACATAGGAATGGCAGCACGTTACTTAGGAATCCACGTGGCTTCCCCGGTATTCGATGGTGCAAGTGAAGAAGATGTTTGGGAAACTCTTGAAGAAGCTGGTATGGCTCGAGACGGTAAAACAGTATTGTTTGATGGACGTACGGGTGAGCCTTTAGATAACCGTGTATCTGTAGGGATCATGTATATGATCAAACTTGCTCACATGGTTGATGATAAACTACATGCTCGTTCTACTGGACCATACTCACTCGTGACGCAACAACCACTAGGTGGTAAAGCACAATTCGGTGGTCAGCGTTTTGGTGAGATGGAGGTTTGGGCACTTGAAGCTTACGGTGCTGCTTATACATTACAAGAAATCTTAACGGTTAAGTCCGATGACGTAGTAGGACGTGTTAAGACGTATGAAGCCATCGTTAAAGGTGAAAATGTACCAGAACCAGGAGTGCCAGAATCATTTAAAGTATTAATCAAAGAGCTTCAAAGTTTAGGAATGGACGTTAAGATGTTATCTAGTAACGAAGAAGAAATTGAAATGCGTGAACTGGATGATGAAGACGAACAGGCGAATGAGAAGCTAAATTTAAATATTGAAACGACAGAATCTAATGGCTAAATAGATTAGAGGCTTTAAGAGGATAACTTACTTGAGATTAAGTAGTGCTGTTTTTAGACTATCATAATCATTTAAGTTGTCCTCACCATTTCAACCTTAAAAACCTTAAGATGGAAAGGGAGGTTGGCCCCTTGATAGATGTAAATAATTTTGAGTTTATGAAGATTGGTCTCGCTTCACCTAACAAGATCCGCTCTTGGTCACGTGGAGAAGTAAAGAAACCAGAGACAATTAACTATCGTACGCTCAAACCTGAAAAAGACGGCCTATTTTGTGAAAGAATTTTCGGTCCTACAAAAGACTGGGAATGTCATTGTGGTAAATATAAGCGTGTACGCTACAAAGGTGTTGTATGTGACCGATGTGGTGTTGAAGTTACTCGTGCTAAAGTTCGTCGTGAGAGAATGGGTCATATTGAATTAGCGGCACCAGTTTCTCATATATGGTATTTTAAAGGAATCCCTAGTCGTATGGGTCTTGTCCTTGACATGTCTCCACGTTCACTTGAAGAAGTTATTTATTTTGCTTCTTATGTTGTTACGGAACCAGGCGATACGCCATTAGAGAAAAAACAACTACTTTCTGAGAAAGAATATCGTACATATCGTGATAAATATGGACGTTCTTTCACTGCGCAAATGGGAGCAGAAGCGATTAAGAAGTTACTTGCTGATATCGATCTTGATAAAGAAGTAGACATTCTTAAAGAAGAGCTTGCTACTGCACAAGGTCAACGCAGAACGAGAGCTATTAAGCGTCTTGAAGTTCTTGAAGCTTTTAGACATTCAGGAAATGAACCTTCTTGGATGATCCTAGATGTACTTCCTGTTATTCCACCAGAATTGCGTCCAATGGTTCAGTTAGATGGTGGTCGTTTTGCGACTTCAGATTTAAACGATCTTTATCGTCGTGTAATAAACCGTAATAACCGTCTAAAGCGTCTATTAGATTTAGGTGCTCCAAATATTATCGTACAAAATGAAAAACGTATGCTACAAGAGGCTGTAGATGCGTTAATTGATAACGGACGTCGTGGTCGTCCAGTTACAGGACCAGGAAACCGGCCATTAAAATCACTTTCTCACATGTTAAAAGGAAAGCAAGGACGTTTCCGTCAAAACCTTTTAGGAAAACGTGTAGACTACTCTGGCCGTTCGGTTATCGTTGTAGGTCCAAACTTAAAAATGTATCAGTGCGGACTTCCTAAGGAAATGGCTTTAGAGTTATTTAAGCCATTTGTAATGAAAGAGTTAGTAAGTAAAGGTTTAGCACACAACATCAAAAGTGCCAAGCGTAAAGTTGAACGTATTCAACCTGAAGTTTGGGATGTGCTAGAAGAGGTAATTAGAGAGCATCCGGTCCTACTAAACCGTGCCCCAACTCTTCACAGATTAGGTATTCAAGCATTCGAACCGACACTTGTTGAAGGTCGTGCGATTAAACTTCATCCATTAGTTTGTACGGCATATAATGCTGACTTTGATGGTGACCAAATGGCTGTTCACGTACCTTTATCAGCTGAAGCGCAAGCTGAAGCTCGTTTATTAATGCTAGCTGCTCAGAACATCCTTAATCCTAAGGATGGTAAACCAGTAGTTACACCTTCACAGGATATGGTATTAGGGAACTATTACCTAACGTTAGAAAGAGCTGGAGCCAAAGGTGAAGGTTCAATCTTTAAAGACCCTAACGAAGCGTTAATTGCATATCAAAATGGGTATGTTCACTTACACAGCCGAATTGCAATTCCGGTTGCTTCACTAAATAAAACAACGTTTTCTGAAGAGCAATATAGTATGCTTTTATTGACGACGGTGGGTAAGATTATCTTCAATGAAATTCTTCCAGAATCGTTCCCATATGTTAATGAACCAACTGGGAAGAACTTAGAAGAAGCATTACCTGAAAAATATATGGTTCCAATGACAACAAATGTAAAAGAAGTTTTTGCAGAGCGTGACATTGTAGCACCATTTAAAAAAGGTTTCTTAGGGAATATCATTGCTCAAGTATTTAAACAGTTTAAAATTACAGAGACTTCCAAAATGCTTGACCGCATGAAAGACCTTGGTTTCAGATATTCAACGAAAGCAGGTATTACAGTAGGTGTAGCTGACATCGTTGTATTAGCTGAAAAGAAAGAAATCTTAGCGAAGGCTGAAGAAAAGGTAGAGCGTGTAGTTAAGCAATTCCGTCGAGGTTTAATTACAGAGGAAGAAAGATACGATCGAGTCATCTCAATTTGGAGTGAAGCCAAAGATATCATTCAGGAAAAACTAATGAAATCTTTAGATCACCTTAACCCAATCTTTATGATGAGTGACTCTGGTGCCCGTGGTAACGCATCTAACTTTACACAGTTAGCAGGAATGCGTGGTCTAATGGCCAATCCGTCTGGTCGTATTATCGAGTTACCGATTAAATCAAGTTTCCGTGAAGGTTTAACAGTATTAGAGTACTTTATCTCTACGCATGGTGCTCGTAAAGGTCTAGCCGATACAGCATTAAAAACAGCAGACTCAGGTTACCTAACTCGTCGTCTTGTTGACGTTGCACAAGATGTCATTGTCCGAGAAGATGACTGTGGTACAGACCGTGGACTTGTTGTTGAAGCGATTAAAGAGGGAACAGAAGTGATCGAGAATTTATATGATCGTCTTGTAGGACGCTTCTCGTTCCAATCTATTCGTCATCCAGAGACTGGTGAAACTCTTATTGATAAAAACGAATTAATTGACGAAGATATCGCGAAAAACATCGTTGATTCAGGAGTCGAAAAGGTTACGATTCGTTCCGTATTTACATGTGATACTCGACATGGCGTTTGTAAAAAGTGTTATGGACGTAACTTGGCCACTGGTAGTGATGTCGAAGTTGGTGAGGCAGTCGGTATTATCGCTGCACAATCAATTGGTGAGCCAGGAACACAGCTTACGATGCGTACCTTCCATACAGGTGGGGTAGCAGGGGACGATATTACTCAAGGTCTTCCGCGTATTCAAGAGTTGTTTGAAGCTCGTAACCCTAAAGGTCAGGCTGTGATCTCTGAAATTGAAGGAACGGTTGTTTCTGTAAATGATAGCTCAGACAAACGCGAAGTTGTTGTTCAAGGGGAAATGGAAACTAGAAACTATGCGATCCCTTACGGTGCGAGAATTAAAGTAATCGAAGGAGATGCACTAGTTCCGGGTCAAAGTATTACGGAAGGTTCGATTGACCCTAAAGAACTTCTACACGTAAAAGGTGTAAAAGGTGTTCAAGAATACTTGCTTCGTGAAGTACAAAAAGTTTATCGTATGCAAGGGGTAGAAATTGGTGACAAACACGTCGAAGTAATGGTCCGTCAGATGTTAAGAAAAATTAGAGTCGTTGACAACGGTGAAACAGCTGTTCTTCCAGGTGCTCTAATTGATATCCACCAATTTAATGATGAAAATGAAAAAGTACTTCTTGAAGGTGAACGTCCTGCAACAGGTCGTCCGGTGTTATTAGGTATTACGAAAGCTTCATTAGAAACAGAATCGTTCTTATCAGCAGCATCATTCCAAGAAACGACAAGAGTTCTAACTGATGCCGCGATTAAAGGTAAGAGAGATGAATTACTAGGCCTTAAAGAAAATGTAATTATTGGTAAACTAGTTCCGGCCGGAACAGGAATGACACGTTATCGTAACCTGAAAATCATTTCTGAACACGATAAACAGGAAGAACTAGACCAATTAGAGCCGATGGAAGAAGTTGCAGCACCAGAATAAATTTATAAATCAGAGTTGACATCGTAAATTTAGAGTGATATTATATCGTAGTGTGCCTGAGAAACCCTGTAGCTTTGGAGGATTTAAAAGATGTCTTATGAAAAAGTGACACAGGCAGAAAATGTTGTCATAGGTACTAAACAAACGATCAAAGCTCTCGAACAAGGGAACGCAATAGAGGTCATCATAGCCAATGACGCTGATGCTAGAGTTGTTACTAAGGTTCAATTGTTAGCTCAGAAAAAAGGCGTACCGATAACAGCAGTTGATTCCATGAAGAAACTTGGAAAAGTTTGTGGAATTGATGTTGGAGCTGCCACTGTAACACTGACAAAGTAATAACGTTTTTGCCAATGTGATGTCGATCGCTTGGCAAAAACTTTACTTTTGTTTAAAAAAGAACCACCAGGATCAGTGGTCTTAACAATTTCTTTACGAAAGGAGGAAAAACAATGCCTACTATTAATCAACTTATCCGTAAGGGACGTCAAGCGAAAGTTAAGAAGTCAGACTCTCCTGCATTAAACAAAGGTTATAACAGCTTTATTAAAGCTCAAACTAACCAGTCTTCACCGCAAAAGCGTGGTGTATGTACTCGTGTAGGTACAATGACGCCGAAGAAGCCGAACTCAGCTCTTCGTAAATATGCTCGTGTACGTTTAACGAACGGAATTGAGGTTACTGCATACATTCCAGGTATCGGTCACAACTTACAAGAGCACAGTGTTGTTCTAATTCGTGGTGGACGTGTAAAAGACTTACCAGGGGTACGTTATCATATCGTACGTGGTGCTCTTGATACAGCAGGAGTTCAAAATCGTATGCAAGGTCGTTCTAAGTATGGAACAAAACGTCCAAAAGAAGCTAAGAAATAATAAAAAATAGGTTTACAAGACGAAAGGAGGGGAAATAATGCCTCGTAAAGGACCAGTAGCAAAGAGAGATGTTTTACCAGATCCTCTTTATAATTCAAAATTAGTAACTCGCCTTATCAACCGTATCATGGTTGACGGTAAGAAGGGTGTTGCTGAAAGCATCCTTTATAACGCTTTTGAACTAGTAAAAGAGCGTAGCGGAAATGACCCTATGGAAGTTTTCGATCAAGCGTTAAAAAATATCATGCCAGTTCTTGAAGTTAAAGCACGCCGTGTAGGTGGAGCTAACTATCAAGTACCTATCGAAGTTAAACCTGAGCGTCGTACTACGTTAGGACTTCGTTGGTTAGTAAACTATGCTCGTCTTCGTGGAGAAAAAACGATGGAAGAGCGTTTAGCTAACGAAATTCTTGATGCAGCAAACAACACTGGTGCATCAGTTAAGAAACGTGAAGACACGCATAAGATGGCTGAAGCTAACAAAGCGTTTGCTCACTATCGTTGGTAAAATCAAGACAAAAAATATTCTAATAATCATTTTAATGATTGAAAGGAGAAATACACTATGGCAAGAGAGTTCTCCTTAAAGAATACACGTAATATCGGCATCATGGCCCACATTGATGCCGGTAAAACTACAACAACAGAACGTATCTTATTCTACACTGGTCGTATTCATAAAATTGGTGAAACTCATGAAGGTGCATCTCAAATGGACTGGATGGCACAGGAGCAAGAACGTGGTATTACAATCACTTCAGCTGCGACTACTGCCCAATGGAAAGGTCACCGAGTTAACATTATTGATACACCAGGTCACGTAGACTTCACTGTAGAAGTAGAACGTTCTTTACGTGTGTTAGACGGAGCGGTTGCAGTACTTGATGCACAATCAGGTGTTGAACCTCAAACTGAAACAGTATGGCGTCAAGCCACTACTTATGGTGTACCACGTGTTGTTTTCGTAAACAAAATGGACAAGACGGGTGCAGATTTCTTGTATTCATTAAAAACATTGCATGACCGACTAGGTGCAAATGCGCATCCAATTCAATTACCAATTGGTGCTGAAGACGAGTTCCATGCAATTATTGACTTAGTAGAAATGAAAACCAGATTCTATGCGAATGACTTAGGAACAGAAATCACTGAAGGTGAAATTCCTGAAGAGTATAAAGCTCAAGCGGAAGAATACCGTACTAGGTTAATAGAAGCTGTTGCTGAACAAGACGAAGAGTTAATGATGAAATACTTAGAAGGTGAAGAAATTACGATTGAGGAACTAAAAGCAGGAATTCGTACTGCTACTTGTTCTGTTAACTTCTTCCCAGTTATTTGTGGTACAGCATTCAAGAACAAAGGTGTTCAATTAATGTTAGATGCTGTTCTAGATTACTTACCATCACCGCTAGATGTACCGGCTATTAAAGGTATCTTACCGGATTCTGAGGAAGAAACAACTCGTGAATCAAGTGATGAAGGTCCGTTCTCTGCTTTAGCATTTAAAGTTATGACTGACCCTTATGTTGGTAAGCTTACATTCTTCCGTGTATATTCTGGAACATTAGACTCAGGTTCTTATGTTGTTAACTCAACAAAAGGTAAACGTGAACGTGTTGGACGTATTCTTCAAATGCATGCTAACAGTCGTGAAGAGATTTCAACAGTATATGCTGGTGATATCGCTGCTGCAGTTGGTCTTAAAGATACAACAACTGGTGATACTCTATGTGATGAAAAGAATCAAGTTATTCTTGAATCAATGGAGTTCCCAGAACCAGTAATTTCACTTTCTGTTGAACCAAAGTCAAAAGCTGACCAAGACAAAATGGGTATGGCTCTTGCTAAACTTGCAGAAGAAGATCCAACATTCCGTACACATACAGATGAGGAAACTGGCCAAACAATCATCGCTGGTATGGGTGAGCTACACCTTGATATCATCGTTGACCGTATGCGTCGTGAATTCAAAGTTGAAGCTAATGTTGGTGCTCCTCAAGTATCTTACCGTGAAACAATCCGTAAAGCGGCTAAAGTTGAAGGTAAGTTCGTTCGTCAATCGGGTGGACGTGGACAATACGGACACGTTTGGATTGAATTTGAACCACTTGAAGAAGGTGCTGGATTCCAATTTGAAAACAAAGTTGTTGGTGGTGTTGTTCCTCGTGAATACATCCCAGCTGTTCAAGCTGGAATTGAAGAAGCATTACAAAATGGTATGCTTGCAGGCTACCCACTATTAGATTTAAAAGCTACAATCTTTGATGGTTCATACCATGATGTTGACTCAAATGAGATGGCATTTAAGATTGCAGGTTCTATGGCTCTTAAAAACGCAAAATCACATTGTGCTCCAGCAATTTTAGAGCCAATGATGAAAGTAGAAGTAGTAGTTCCAGAAGAGTATATGGGTGACATCATGGGTGATGTTACTGCTCGTCGTGGACGCGTTGAAGGTATGGAAGCTCGTGGGAACGCACAAGTAGTACGTGCAATGGTTCCACTTGCTGAAATGTTCGGATATGCTACTTCTCTACGTTCACGTACACAAGGACGTGGAAACTACACAATGCACTTTGATCACTATGAAGAAGTACCAAAGAGCGTTTCTGAAGAAATCATTAAGAAACAAACTGGACAATAAAATCCATTAAAGATTGTTTCTTAAATAAGTTTATTGTAAGCTAAGAAAGGTGATAATATATGGGTATTTCACCTTTCATATCCATAATAATTGATATGTATTTAAGGGAGGAAAAGTAAAATGGGAAAAGCTAAATTTGACCGTTCGAAAACACATGCTAACATTGGTACAATCGGACACGTTGACCATGGTAAAACTACTTTAACAGCTGCTATTACAACTGCTTTAGCTAAAAAAGGTGGAGCGGAAGCTCGTGCATATGATCAAATCGATGGAGCTCCAGAAGAGCGTGAGCGTGGAATCACAATCTCAACTGCACACGTTGAGTATGAAACTGAAACACGTCACTATGCACACGTTGACTGCCCAGGACATGCTGACTACGTTAAGAACATGATCACTGGTGCTGCACAAATGGATGGTGCGATCTTAGTAGTATCTGCTGCTGATGGTCCAATGCCACAAACTCGTGAGCATATCTTACTTTCTCGTCAAGTAGGTGTTCCTTACATCGTTGTATTCTTAAACAAATGCGACATGGTTGACGACGAAGAACTACTTGAGTTAGTAGAAATGGAAGTTCGTGACCTTCTTAATGAGTATGACTTCCCTGGTGACGATGTACCAGTTATCCAAGGTTCTGCTCTTAAAGCTTTAGAAGGAGACGAAGCTTGGGAAGCTAAAATCTATGAGCTAATGGATGCTGTAGATTCTTACATCCCAACTCCAGAGCGTGATAATGAAAAGCCATTCATGATGCCAGTTGAGGATGTATTCTCAATCACTGGTCGTGGTACAGTTGCTACTGGACGTGTTGAGCGTGGGCAAGTTAAAGTTGGTGAAGAGATTGAAATCATCGGTCTTGCTGAAGAGTCTAGCAAAACTACAGTAACAGGAGTAGAAATGTTCCGTAAGCTTCTTGACTATGCTGAAGCTGGTGACAACATTGGTGCACTTCTTCGTGGTGTATCTCGTGATGACATCCAACGTGGTCAAGTACTTGCTAAGCCAGGTACAATCACTCCACACACAAAGTTCAAAGCTGAGGTTTATGTACTTTCTAAAGAAGAGGGTGGACGTCACACTCCATTCTTCACAAACTACCGTCCACAGTTCTACTTCCGTACAACTGATGTAACTGGTATTTGTAACCTTCCTGAAGGTGTAGAAATGGTTATGCCTGGTGACAACATCGAAATGACTGTTGAACTAATTTCACCAATCGCGATTGAAGAAGGAACTAAATTCTCAATCCGTGAAGGTGGACGTACAGTTGGAGCTGGCGTTGTAGCTTCAATCCAAGAGTAATTAAGATATAAGAAGTTCCTCGATATAATCGGGGAACTTTTTTTCTACTAAAAAAGAGAGCTTGTACATATAAGAAACATTCGATGTTTATTGTGTAAGTGATTGTTCATAATAATTACGAGTTAATACATTAATGGTGGGAACTTGTAAGGTACCCTATTACTAAGATGAAGGAAATGTGTGATTAACTTTGTATGTAGTGTTATTCCATGTTACTCACAGGCTTTTAGCTGGATATAAATATTATTGATTACAGTGAATTCCTTTTCATGCATAGCAGATTGTAAATCGTTCAACTTTAACAGAATGATCTTTGCCAAAGTTAACGGAACCTCCACCTATTTTTCAGAACTCTTTATCCTCGTGTCATCATGGATCATAATGTTTTTTGTTAAATATGTGTAACATATAGAAGGTTCTTTTGGATATTGGGTTTACATATTAAATGGATGATAATAATGGAAGATATAAACTTGATAACATGACTTGAATTTAGTTGATTATGTCTATATAATAGTAAAAGTGTGATCGACAGAAAAATATACTTGCATTTACTTGATAAGTTATATATAATATTGAATGTTGGTCTGTGACAGCGATGATGCGAAAGGTTGCTGACACACCCGGCCCCATTGCCATGGCAGGGTGTGAGGAAATTTTCGCGGAGTATGTCTGTTTATTAAAATGGACGATAAAGGAGGGGCTTAAATGGCAAAACAAAAAATTCGCATCCGTCTTAAAGCTTACGATCATAGAATCCTTGATCAATCGGCAGAGAAAATTGTAGATACAGCGAAGCGTTCTGGGGCTAGTGTTTCTGGACCGATCCCGCTTCCAACTGAAAAGAGTGTGTATACAATTCTTCGTGCGGTACACAAGTATAAAGATTCTCGTGAGCAATTCGAAATGCGCACGCATAAGCGTTTAATCGATATTGTTAACCCAACACCACAAACTGTTGATGCATTAATGAGATTAGACCTGCCATCTGGCGTTGATATCGAAATCAAACTTTAATATTAACATATGTAAAGTTTGGTTAGTTCATTAATACATTTCGTAAATTTAACTATAAAATAATGGCAAAAAAATATATTGAGTGAAAACACAGGAGGTGTGACTAATGACCAAAGGAATCTTAGGGAAGAAAATCGGTATGACTCAAGTGTTTGCAGAAAACGGTGATGTAATTCCTGTAACTGTAATTGAAGTTACTCCGAACGTTGTTCTTCAAAAGAAAACTGTTGAAAATGATGGTTATGAAGCAATTCAATTAGGTTTTGATGATCAAAAAGCTAACCGTGTGATTAAGCCTGAAAAAGGACACGCTGACAAAGCAAACACAGCACCTAAGCGCTTCGTGAAAGAAATTCGAAACGTAGAACTTACTGCGTTTGAAGTTGGTCAAGAAGTCAAGGCAGACGCATTTAACGTAGGTGACGTAGTAGACGTAACAGGAACTTCAAAAGGGAAAGGTTTCCAAGGTGCGATCAAGCGCCACAACCAATCTCGTGGACCTATGTCTCACGGTTCTCGTTATCATCGTCGCCCTGGTTCAATGGGTCCTGTAGCTCCAAACCGAGTATTTAAAGGTAAAGCTTTACCTGGACGCATGGGTGGAGAGCAAATTACAGTACAAAATTTAGAAATCGTTAAAGTAGATACAGATCGTAACCTTCTTTTAGTAAAAGGTAATGTACCAGGTGCTAAAAAGAGCTACGTAACTGTTAAAAGTGCGGTTAAAAACGACTAACGTTTAATGGAAAGGAGGACACATCATGCCTAAAGTAGCATTATTTAATCAATCCGGCTCACAAGTTGGGGATATTGAATTATCTGATGCAGTATTTGGTATTGAACCAAATGAGCATGTTCTACATGACGCAGTAGTCATGCAACAAGCATCTTTACGTCAAGGTACTCATAAGACAAAAGGACGTTCTGAAGTACGCGGCGGTGGAAGAAAGCCATGGCGCCAAAAGGGAACTGGACGCGCTCGTCAAGGGTCAATCCGTTCACCACAATGGGTAGGTGGAGGAGTAGTATTTGGTCCAACACCACGTGATTACGGTTATAAATTACCTAAAAAAGTACGCCGTTTAGCAATCAAGTCAGCTCTTTCTAGTAAGGTAAAGGCTGCTGAGATTGTTGTTCTAGAAGAATTAGCATTAAACGCACCAAAAACAAAAGAAATGGTTGCGATCTTATCGAACTTATCTGTAGATCGTAAAGCATTAATTGTAACTGCCGACTACAATGATGCTGTAGCATTATCTGCTCGTAACATTCCAGGTGTATCATTTGTTTCTGCTGAAGGAGTAAATGTACTTGATGTTCTTAAGCACGATAAGCTAATCATTACTAAAGGTGCAGTTGAAAAGGTAGAGGAGGTGCTAGCGTAATGTCAAACGCTCGTGATATCATTAAGCGCCCCGTAATTACAGAACGTTCAACTGATTTAATGTCTGAGAAGAAGTACACGTTTGAAGTGGACACTCGCGCGAATAAAACTGAAATTAAGAGTGCAATTGAAGAGATCTTTGGAGTGAAAGTGCAGAAAGTTGCTACGATGAACTACAAAGGTAAATTCAAGCGTTTCGGTCGTCACGCAGGGTATACTGCAAAACGCAAAAAAGCAATTGTTACATTAACACCAGAAAGCAAAGAATTAGAATTCTTTGAAGGTGTATAAGTTTAACAGAGAAGGAGGGAAATCAAGATGGCGATTAAAAAGTATAAACCGACCAGTGCCGGTCGTCGTGGAATGTCAGTACTAGATTTTTCAGAAATCACAACTGACAAACCAGAAAAGTCATTATTAGCGCCTTTACACAATAAAGGTGGTCGTAATAATCAAGGTAAATTAACTGTACGTCATCAAGGTGGCGGACACAAACGTAAGTATCGTATTATCGATTTCAAACGCAACAAAGATGGTATTCCAGGCCGCGTTGCTACGATCGAATACGACCCAAACCGTACAGCTAACATTGCACTAATCAACTATGCTGATGGTGAAAAGCGTTACATCATCGCTCCAAAAGGATTAAAAGTTGGAATGACTATCGAGTCAGGTGCAACTGCAGATATTAAAGTAGGGAACGCTCTTCCTTTAATTAATATTCCTGTTGGTACAGTTATCCACAATATCGAATTGAAGCCTGGTAAAGGTGCACAATTAGTACGTTCTGCTGGTGCAGAAGCTCAACTTCTTGGTAAAGAAGGAGATTACGTATTAGTTCGTTTAAAATCAGGTGAAACTCGTTATATCTTATCAACTTGTCGTGCAACAATCGGTTCTGTAGGAAACGATGAGCATGAACTAGTTAACATTGGTAAAGCAGGTCGTTCTCGTTGGTTAGGTAAGCGCCCAACTGTTCGTGGATCTGTAATGAACCCTAACGATCACCCACACGGTGGTGGTGAAGGTCGTGCTCCAATCGGACGTAAATCACCAATGTCTCCTTGGGGTAAACCAACACTTGGTTACAAAACACGTAAGAAAAACAAAGCTTCAGATAAGTACATTGTACGTCGTCGCAAAAAATAACGGGGTTGTTTCACGGTTCATTCGAACCGTGGGTCAATCACGAAGGGAGGTTTATTCATGGGCCGTAGTTTAAAAAAGGGACCTTTTGTCGATGATCATTTAATGAAGAAGGTCGAAGTTATGAACGAAAACAATGAGAAAAAGGTTATTAAAACTTGGTCTCGTCGTTCAACTATTTTCCCTGAGTTTATCGGGCATACAATTGCAGTTTACGATGGTCGTAAACATGTTCCAGTATATGTTTCAGAAGACATGGTCGGACACAAACTAGGTGAATTCGCACCTACACGTTCGTATAAAGGTCATGCAGCTGATGACAAGAAAACAAGACGTTAATTAAGAGGGGAGGTCCTTGACAATGCAACAAGCTAAAGCTGTAGCTAAACAAGTGCGTGTGGCTCCTCGTAAAGTTCGTCTAGTTGTGGACTTAATCCGAGGAAAGCAAGTCGGTGAAGCAATCGCTATCCTGCGCCATACACCAAAAGCTGCTTCTCCAATTGTAGAAAAGCTTTTAAATTCTGCAATCGCAAACGCAGAGCACAATTATGAAATGGAACCAAATAACTTATATATCAGTGAAGCATTCGTTGATGAAGGCGTTACTTTGAAACGCTTCCGTCCACGTGCAATGGGTCGCGCTAGCCGTATTAACAAGCGCACAAGCCACATTACAATCGTCGTTTCAGAAAAGAAGGAGGGATAAGCGTGGGTCAAAAAGTCAATCCGGTAGGACTTCGTGTCGGTGTCATTCGTGACTGGGAGTCAAGATGGTACGCTGAAAAGGACTATGCAGACTTACTACACGAAGATATTAAAATTCGTGAGTACATCGAAAAACGTTTAAAAGATGCATCTGTATCTAAGATCGAAATCGAACGTGCTGCAAACCGTGTAAATGTAACTGTTCATACGGCTAAGCCTGGAATGGTTATCGGTAAAGGTGGTTCTGAAGTAGAAGCACTTCGTAAAGCTTTAAATGAACTAACTGGTAAAAGAGTTCATATCAATATCTTTGAGATTAAAAATGCTGATTTAGATGCTAAATTAGTAGCTGAAAACATTGCTCGTCAATTAGAAAACCGTGTTTCTTTCCGTCGTGCAATGAAGCAAGCACTACAACGTACTATGCGTGCTGGTGCTAAAGGAATTAAAACACAAGTATCAGGTCGTCTAGGTGGCGCTGATATCGCTCGTGGAGAACACTATAGCGAAGGTACTGTTCCACTTCACACGCTTCGTGCAGACATCGATTATGGAACTGCAGAAGCAGATACAACTTACGGTAAATTAGGCGTTAAGATCTGGATTTATCGTGGTGAAGTCCTTCCAACGAAAGGAACGAAAAAAGAGGAAGGGGGCAAATAATTATGTTATTGCCAAAACGTGTAAAATACCGTCGTGAACACCGTGGTAAAATGCGTGGTCGTGCAAAAGGCGGAACGGAAGTTCATTTCGGTGAATATGGTTTACAAGCGCTAGAAGCTTCATGGATTACTAACCGTCAAATTGAGGCAGCGCGTATTGCAATGACACGTTACATGAAACGTGGCGGTAAAGTTTGGATTAAAATTTTCCCTTCTAAACCTTATACTGCAAAGCCTTTAGAGGTTCGAATGGGTTCTGGTAAAGGTGCTCCTGAAGGATGGGTAGCAGTAGTAAAGCCAGGGAAGATTATGTTTGAGATTTCTGGAGTATCTGAAGAGGTAGCACGTGAAGCATTACGTTTAGCTTCTCACAAGTTACCTGTTAAATGTAAATTTGTAAAACGCGAAGAAGTGGGTGGTGACGCAAATGAAAGCTAATGATCTTCGTAACCTAACGACATCTGAAATTGAACAAAAAACGAAGTCACTTAAAGAAGAATTATTCAACCTTCGCTTTCAATTAGCGACTGGCCAGTTGGATAATCCAACCCGCATTCGTGAAGTTCGTAAGGCAATTGCTCGTGCAAAAACAGTGTTGCGCGAGAGAGAACTTGGGATTAACAACGG
Organism: Alkalihalobacterium sp. TH-98; assembly: GCF_057473385.1. Classification (NCBI taxonomy): domain Bacteria; kingdom Bacillati; phylum Bacillota; class Bacilli; order Caryophanales; family Bacillaceae; genus Alkalihalobacterium; species Alkalihalobacterium sp. TH-98. The sequence goes on from NZ_JBYCKM010000048.1 coordinate 39,512, forward strand.
CTAATTTGAGAGGAGGTTTGCTTAAATGGAACGCAACCAACGCAAAGTGTACATCGGACGCGTAGTTTCAGATAAAATGGATAAAACAATTAGTGTTCTTGTTGAGACATATAAGAAAGATCGTTTATATGGGAAACGCGTAAAGTACTCTAAAAAGTTCAAGGCCCATGATGAAGAAAACACAGCTAAAGTTGGCGATATTGTTAAGATTATGGAGACTCGTCCATTATCTAAAGACAAACGCTTCCGTTTAGTAGAAGTAGTAGAAGAAGCAGTTATTATCTAACTTATTCTTTTTAACCTGAAGGGAGGTAAGATCGTATGATTCAACAGGAGAGTCGTTTAAAAGTTGCTGACAACTCTGGAGCTCGTGAAGTTCTATGTATTAAAGTTTTAGGTGGTTCAGGCCGTAAAACTGCTAACGTCGGTGACATTATCGTTTGTTCTGTAAAACAAGCAACACCAGGCGGCGTTGTCAAGAAAGGTGACGTTGTTAAGGCGGTTATCGTTCGTTCTAAGAGCGGCGTACGTCGTACAGACGGATCTTACATTAAATTTGATGAAAACGCAGCGGTAATTGTACGTGATGACAAAGGTCCTCGTGGAACTCGTATCTTCGGACCAGTTGCACGTGAGCTTCGTGAAAAGCAATTTATGAAAATCGTTTCTTTAGCTCCGGAAGTACTATAATATACATCATCCCTTTTATAAGGAGGTGCGATGATTACATGCACGTTAAAAAAGGCGACACAGTAAAAGTGATATCTGGTAAAGATAAAGGTAAACAAGGCGTTATTTTAGAAGCATACCCTAAGAAGGACCGTGTACTTGTTGAAGGTGTTAACATTGTTAAAAAACATGCTAAACCTTCTCAAGATAACCCTCAGGGTGGGATTGTAAGCAAAGAAGCTGCAATTCACGTTTCTAACGTAATGATTATTGACCCTAAAACGGGCGAACCAACTCGTATTGGTTATAAAGTAGAAGATGGTAAAAAAGTACGTATTGCGAAAAAATCTGGCGAAGCACTAGATAAGTAGTCAGTGTTGAAAGGAGGTCAATCGTATGACTCGTTTAAAAGAGAAGTATAAAAGTGAGATCGTTTCTTCTTTAGTTGAAAAGTTCAACTACCCATCAGTAATGGGAGTGCCTAAAGTAGAAAAGATCGTTATTAACATGGGTGTTGGTGATGCTGTTGCTAACCCTAAAGCTTTAGACAAAGCAGTTGAAGAACTTACACAAATCGCTGGTCAAAAGCCGTTAATTACAAAAGCAAAAAAATCAATCGCAGGATTCAAGTTACGTGAAGGTATGCCGATCGGTGCGAAAGTTACACTACGCGGTGAGCGCATGTACGATTTCTTAGATAAATTAATTACAGTTTCATTACCACGTGTACGTGACTTCCGTGGGATCTCGAAAAAAGCTTTCGATGGTCGTGGAAACTACACACTAGGTGTGAAAGAACAATTGATCTTCCCTGAAATCGATTATGATAAAGTTGATAAAGTACGTGGTATGGATATCGTTATTGTAACGACTGCTAACACGGATGAAGAAGCTCGTGAGTTATTAACACAAATGGGCATGCCATTCCAAAAATAATCGGCTAAGCCGAAGAGGAGGGAAAACTTTGGCGAAGAAATCAATGATCGCAAAACAGAAACGCCAGCAGAAGTACAAAGTACAAGAGTACACTCGCTGCGAACGTTGCGGACGCCCGCATTCTGTAATGAGAAAGTTTAAATTATGCCGTATTTGCTTTAGAGAACTTGCTTATAAAGGTCAAATTCCTGGCGTTAAAAAAGCTAGCTGGTAAACCCTTAAATGGGAAGGAGGTAATATAGATGGTCATGACAGATCCTGTTGCAGATTTGCTAACTCGCATCCGTAATGCGAACGTAGTTCGTCACGAGAAATTAGAAGTACCTGCTTCTAACATCAAAAAACAAATCGCTGAAATCTTAAAGCGTGAAGGTTTCATCCGTGACTTTGAATATATCGAAGATAACAAGCAAGGTGTTATTCGTATCTTCTTAAAATACGGTGCAAACAACGAGCGAGTTATTACTGGATTAAAACGTATTAGTAAGCCTGGACTACGTGTATACGCAAAAGCTACGGAAGTACCACGCGTATTAGGCGGTTTAGGTATTGCTATCGTTTCAACATCTAAAGGTATTATGACAGATAAAGATGCACGTCAACAACAAGTAGGCGGAGAAGTTTTAGCTTACGTTTGGTAATCAATAAAGGTAAGATTGGAGGTGTAAGATATGTCACGTATTGGTAAGAAACCAATTGAAGTTCCAAGTGGAGTAACAGTTACTCTTAACGACAACGTAATTACAGTTAAAGGACCTAAAGGTGAACTTAGCCGTAATGTACACCCAGAAATGGATGTTAAAGTAGAGGAGAACCAAATTGTTATCGAACGTCCAAGTGATAACAAGGAACACCGCTCTTTACACGGAACAACTCGTAGTATCGTTAGTAACATGGTTGAAGGTGTAACAAAAGGATACGAAAAGGGACTAGAGTTAATCGGGGTAGGTTACCGTGCAACCAAATCTGGCTCGAAATTAGTATTAAACGTAGGTTACTCTCACCCAGTAGAGATCGAGCCTGAGCAAGGTATCGAAATCGAAGTTCCTTCTAATACAAAAGTACTTGTTAAAGGTATCGATAAAGAGCGTGTAGGTGCTATTGCAGCTAACATCCGTTCTGTACGTTTACCTGAGCCTTATAAAGGAAAAGGAATCCGTTATGAGGGTGAATATGTACGTCGTAAAGAAGGTAAAACTGGTAAATAATAAATAGTTAACGGAAAGGAATGACGTTCAATGATTACGAAGCCTGACAAAAATTTGGCGCGTAAGAAAAGACATGCTCACGTTCGTCGCACGATCACAGGTACTCCTGAACGTCCACGTTTAAATGTTTTCCGTTCTTCTAAACACATTTACGCACAGCTAATTGATGATGTGAACGGTGTAACATTAGCATCTGCGTCAAGTTTAGATAAAGAACTTAACTTAGAGAACGGTGGAAATAAAGAAGCAGCTAAAGCTGTTGGAGAACTTGTAGCTAAGCGTGCAGTTGAAAATGGGCACACGACTATCGTATTCGACCGTGGGGGTTATTTATATCACGGACGTGTTCAAGTATTAGCTGATGCAGCTCGTGAAGCTGGATTACAATTTTAATGTAAAAAGGAGGGAAACTAAATGCGTATCGATGCAAATACGTTGGAGCTTGAAGAAAAAGTTGTTGCCGTTAACCGCGTAGCTAAAGTAGTAAAAGGTGGACGTCGTTTCCGCTTTGCTGCATTAGTAGTTGTTGGTGATAAAAACGGTCATGTCGGCTTTGGAATGGGTAAAGCTCAAGAAGTTCCTGAAGCGATTCGTAAAGCAATTGAAGATGCAAAGAAGAACTTAATTGAAGTACCTGTAGTTGGTACAACAATTCCACACCAAATCTTAGGTCACTTCGGTGCAGGACGTGTATTACTTAAGCCAGCATCAGAGGGTACTGGGGTTATCGCTGGTGGACCTGTACGTGCAGTACTAGAGCTTGCAGGTGTTGGTGATATTCTATCTAAATCATTAGGATCAAATAACCCTATTAATATGGTTCGTGCAACTATGGAAGGTCTTAAAGAACTTAAGCGCGCTGAAGAGGTTGCTAAATTACGTGGTAAATCAGTAGAAGAACTGCTAGGATAAGGAGGGAAAAGACGTGGCTAAAAAGTTAGAGATTACCCTCACTAGAAGTGTTATCGGACGTCCTGAGGACCAACGTATTACTGTAAAAACTTTAGGCTTACGCAAGATGCATCAAACTGTAGTGCAACAAGATAACGCTGCTATTCGTGGTATGGTTAACAAAGTAGCACATTTAGTAACAGTTAAAGAAATCGATGCGTAATTGAAACTTACTTAAGAGGAGGTGGCAACATGAAACTTCATGAGTTGAAACCTGCAGAAGGGTCTCGCAAGGTACGTAACCGCGTTGGACGTGGTATCGGTTCTGGTAACGGTAAAACAGCTGGTCGTGGACACAAAGGGCAAAATGCACGTTCAGGTGGAGGAGTTCGTCCAGGATTTGAAGGTGGGCAAAACCCAATCTTCCGTCGTTTACCAAAACGAGGATTCACAAACCCTACTCGCAAAGAGTTTACGATTGTAAACCTTGAGACGCTAAACCGTTTTGATGCAGGAACTGAAGTTACACCTGAGCTATTAATCGAAACTGGTGTAGTTAAGAACGTTAAGGATGGTATTAAGATCCTTGGTAACGGCAAGCTTGAGAAGCAACTTACAGTTAAAGCTAATAAGTTCTCTGCTACTGCTGTAGAAGCTATCGAAGCTGCTGGCGGAAAAACTGAGGTGATTTAATGTTCCGGACGATCTCCAACATTATGCGCGTTGGTGACTTAAGACGAAAGGTTATCTTCACACTATTAATGCTTATTGTATTTCGGATCGGTACATTTATTCCTGTACCGGGTTCGAATAAAGATGTTTTAAATTTCTACGATCAAGCAAATGCTTTTGGATTTTTAAATACATTTGGCGGTGGAGCATTAGGTAACTTTTCGATTTTTGCTATGGGAATTATGCCGTATATCACCGCATCCATTGTTGTACAGTTACTTCAAATGGATGTAGTGCCTAAGTTTGCAGAATGGGCAAAACAGGGTGAAGCAGGTCGTCGGAAATTGGCTCAAGTCACTCGTTATGGAACAATTGTGTTAGGTTTTATACAAGCACTAGGAATGTCTATTGGTTTCAATACGATCTTCCCAGGATTAATTCCTAACCCAACTGTTCCTACCTATTTATTTATTGCACTCGTACTTACGGCGGGAACGGCATTTCTAATGTGGCTTGGGGAACAAATCACTGCAAAAGGAGTCGGTAACGGTATATCGATTATCATCTTTGCAGGTATAGCTGCTGGTATTCCAAATGCTGTGAACCAAATTTATGCTATACAAATTGAAAATGCTGGCGAACAACTGTTTTTAAGCATTGTCACAGTATTACTTTTACTTCTTGCAGTGCTTGCGATTATTGTAGGAGTAATATACGTTCAACAGGCTTTACGTAAAGTACCAGTTCAGTATGCAAAGCGTCTTGTTGGAAGAAGTCCTGTTGGCGGACAGTCAACGCATCTACCAATTAAGGTAAATGCAGCTGGGGTTATTCCTGTAATTTTTGCTTTATCATTATTTATGTTTCCACCAACGATCGCTGGTTTCTTTGGTGGCGAAAATACAGTAGCTCATTGGGTTGCAACTATTTTTGATATTAATAACCCGTACGGCATGATACTTTATGCATTGCTCATCATTGGGTTTACTTATTTCTATACGTTTATTCAGGTTAATCCTGAGCAATTAGCAGACAATCTGAAGAAGCAAGGCGGTTATATCCCTGGTATACGACCAGGAAAGACGACGCAGGAATATATTACACGTATCCTGTATCGACTGACACTAGTTGGAGCATTATTCTTAGCTGTTGTCTCAATTATTCCAGTCTTCTTTACGGCTTTCATGGGATTACCTCCTGCGATTCAAATTGGCGGAACTGGATTATTAATTGTCGTTGGTGTAGCATTAGATACGATGAAACAAATTGAGAGTCAGTTAATTAAACGTCATTACAAAGGATTCATAAAGTAACTAGAAACTAAGGGAAAAAGTAGTTTCCCTTAGTGTTATAGTTATCAATTCGGTAATGGAGGGGAAGAAAATGAATTTAATATTAATGGGGCTTCCGGGTGCTGGGAAAGGTACTCAAGCAGAAAGAATTGTTGAGAACTATGGAATTCCACACATCTCTACAGGAGATATGTTCCGTGCAGCAATTAAGAATGAAACTGAACTAGGTATGAAAGCAAAGTCATTTATGGATGCAGGCGAGTTAGTACCTGATGAAGTTACTATCGGTATTGTTCGTGAGCGTTTAAGTCAAGCAGACTGCGAAAAAGGTTTTCTATTAGATGGATTTCCACGTACAGTCGCTCAGGCAGAAGCTTTAGATGAGATGCTAGCATCTCTCGAGAGAAGAATTGACTATGTTATTAATATCGAGGTTCCAGAAGAGATTCTTATGGACCGACTTACGGGAAGAAGAGTTTCACCTACATCAGGGAGAACATATCATGTTATATTCAACCCTCCAAAGGTTGAAGGAATCTGTGACGTTGACGGTAGCCAATTGATTCAAAGAGATGATGATAAACCAGAAACGGTAAAGAAACGCCTTGAAGTTAATATTAAGCAAAGTAAACCACTTCTTGATTTCTACTCAGAAAAAGGTGTACTTCGTGATATCGATGGGTTACAAGAGATTGGGCAAGTGTTTGAAAACATTGACCAACTTCTGAAAGGAATAAATGCATGATTATTTGTAAGACTGAACGTGAGATCGCCATTATGCGCGAGGCGGGTAAGATCGTTGCCCTCACACATCAGGAGCTAAAAAAGCATATCCAACCTGGTATTACTACCAAGGAATTAGATAACATTGCCGAGAAATTGATTCGTTCCTATGATGCGGTACCATCCTTTAAAGGTTACAATGGATTTACGGGTAGTATCTGTGCTTCAGTAAATGAAGAGTTGGTGCATGGTATACCAGGGAAACGTGTTCTCAAGGCTGGAGATATTATTAGTATTGATATAGGTGCTCAATACAATGGATATCATGGTGACTCTGCATGGACTTATGCTGTCGGTGAAATTACAGAAAGTGACCAGAACCTAATGGATGTAACAGAAACATCTCTATACAAAGGGTTAGAGGAAGCTAAACCAGGAGAAAGACTTTCGAATATCTCACATGCGATACAAACATATGTAGAAGCTCATGGATATTCAGTAGTAAGAGAATATGTAGGTCATGGTGTAGGTCAAAACTTACACGAAGATCCACAAATTCCACACTATGGTCCGCCAGGTAAAGGCCCTCGATTAAAACCTGGTATGGTCCTTGCCATTGAACCAATGGTCAACGCTGGAACTCGCTATGTACGAACTCTAGCAGATAATTGGACTGTAGTTACTACCGATAGAAAAAACTGTGCGCACTTTGAGCATACGATTGCTATCACAGAAACTGGGTATGAAATACTGACAAAAGTGTAATTATGAAGGTGATGGAAGATGAAAGATCCTGAATCGCTACCAGTTATTGGTCAAGTCGTTGAAGTAATAAGAGGTCGTGATCGGGAACGGTTTTGTATAGTAGTTGGTATAATAGACCATCGCTTTGTTTTGATTGCAGATGGTGATTATCGCAAATACGATAAAGCTAAGAAAAAGAATATCCAACACCTAAAAGTCATTGATTATATCTCAGATGAAGTGAAAAGTAGCATTAATGAAACTGGTCGTGTTACCAATGCCAAGCTGCGGTTTGCGATACAAAAGTTCTTAGAACAATATCATTTACTGAAGGAAGGAGAGTAAATTCATGGCGAAAGAGGATGTAATTGAAGTTGAAGGTACCGTAATTGAGCCACTACCAAATGCAATGTTCCGTGTCGAGTTAGAAAATGGTCATAAAGTATTGGCTCATGTATCAGGTAAAATTCGTATGCACTTTATCCGCATCTTACCAGGTGATAAAGTGACTGTTGAATTATCTCCATATGATTTAACGCGTGGCCGAATCACATATCGTTATAAATAATCCTTAGGTATTTGTCGGTTTAGATATAGTTTACTATGCTCAAATGAGAGCTTGATACGAGCACTCCGTAATATAAGGAGGTAAATATAATGAAGGTCAGACCATCAGTTAAGCCGATCTGCGAAAAATGTAAAGTTATTCGTAGAAAAGGTACAGTTATGGTAATTTGTGAAAACCCTAAGCATAAACAAAAACAAGGCTAATAACAAGGAGGTGCTGTAATTCATGGCACGTATATCAGGTGTTGACATTCCTCGTGACAAACGAGTAGTAGTGTCATTAACATACATCTATGGAATCGGAAGAAAACTTTCATCTGAAATCCTAGAAAAAGCTGGCGTATCTGAAGATACTCGAGTTCGTGATTTAACTGAAGATGAGTTAGGTAAAATTCGTGAAGTAATCGATGCATATCGAGTAGAGGGAGATCTTCGTCGTGAAATCTCTTTAAACATTAAGCGTCTAATCGAAATCGGTTGCTACCGTGGTATCCGTCACCGTCGTGGCTTACCAGTTCGCGGACAAAACACGAAAAACAATGCTCGTACACGTAAAGGTCCACGTCGTACAGTAGCTAATAAGAAGAAATAGTAAAGGAGGTTAGGTTAAAACATGGCTAAAAAGACTAATACACGTACAAAACGTCGTCAACGTAAAAATGTTGAAAGTGGTGTAGCACATATTAAATCAACTTTCAACAATACGATCGTTACGATTACTGATGTACATGGAAACGCAATTTCATGGGCTAGTGCTGGAAACCTAGGATTTAAAGGTTCACGTAAATCTACTCCATTTGCTGCTCAAATGGCTGCTGAAGCTGCTGGTAAAACAGCAATGGAAAACGGCATGAAAACGATCGAAGTAACTGTAAAAGGTCCTGGTGCAGGACGTGAAGCAGCTATTCGTTCTCTTCAAGCAGTAGGATTAGAAGTTAGCATGATCCGTGACGTTACGCCTGTTCCTCACAATGGTTGCCGTCCACCAAAACGTCGTAGAGTTTAATAAAAGAAATCCAATTTCTTGTATAGATTTCCTAAAAGTGTTAATAATGGTTAAGACGAGATTTTCCCTATGAAACGGTTCTTGCTTTTATTAACGATGGTAATGCGTATGGGAACTGCCTAATGGGGAATCCGGTTAGGCAATCCTTACGGGTCAACCGGAGTTCGACGTTTTGAAGGAGGGTTTGTTGAATGATTGAAATAGAAAAGCCAAATATTGAAACGATTGAAGTTAGCGAAGATGCTAAATACGGGAAGTTCGTAGTTGAGCCACTTGAACGTGGGTATGGAACAACTTTAGGGAACTCCTTACGTCGTATCCTCTTATCCTCTTTACCAGGAGCTGCCGTAACGAGTGTTCAGATTGACGGTGTTTTACATGAATTCTCAACCATTGAAGGTGTAGTAGAAGATGTGACGACTATCATTCTTAGCTTGAAGCAACTGGCTCTAAAAATCTACTCGGATGAAGAGAAGGTTTTAGAAATTGATACACAAGGTGAAGGTGTTGTTACAGCTGGTGATCTAACACATGATAGTGATGTAGACGTATTAAACCCTGATCTTCATATTGCGACTCTATCTAGTGGTGCTAGACTACATATGCGTTTAACTGCTAAACGTGGACGTGGTTATGTTCCTGCAGAAGATAATAAGTCTGAAGATCAACCAATTGGAGTAATCCCAATTGACTCGATCTACACACCAGTATCTCGAGTGAATTATCAAGTCGAAAATACACGTGTCGGTCAAATTACCAACTATGACAAACTCACTTTAGATGTATGGACTGATGGAAGCATTCGTCCTGAAGAAGCAGTAAGCTTAGGTGCAAAGATCTTAACTGAGCACTTAAACATTTTTGTCGGTCTAACAGATCAAGCACAAAATGCTGAAATTATGGTTGAAAAAGAAGAAGATCAAAAAGAAAAAGTACTTGAAATGACGATTGAAGAACTTGATCTTTCTGTTCGTTCTTACAACTGCTTAAAGCGTGCTGGAATTAATACCGTACAAGAATTAACACAAAAAACAGAAGAAGACATGATGAAAGTACGTAACCTTGGACGCAAATCTCTTGAAGAAGTTCAAGAAAAGCTTGCTGAATTAGGCTTAGGTCTTCGTAAAGAAGAGTAGGTACTAATAGGGAACGCTTAGCACTGTGCTGTTCTCTGTTTTTCTTGTGTTTTACCATAAATCGTCGTGCCTGTTTAGGCAAACATATAAGCGTTACAAAGGAGGGAAACAGACATGGCATATGCAAAATTAGGTCGTGATAGTGCTGGTCGTAAAGCATTATTCCGTGATTTAGTTACAGATTTAATTATCAACGAGAGAATTGAAACTACTGAAGCAAAAGCTAAAGAACTTCGCCCTATCATTGAGAAAATGATCACTCTTGGTAAACGTGGTGACCTTCACGCACGTCGTCAAGCAGCATCTTTCGTACGTCGTGAAGTAGCTAATCAAGAGACAGGTGAAGATGCAATTCAAAAGCTTTTCGCTGATATCGCTCCTCGTTATGAAGAGCGTCAAGGTGGATATACTCGTATTCTTAAAGTAGGTCCTCGCCGTGGTGATGGTGCACCAATGGCTATTATTGAGCTAGTTTAATTCTGATCCAACATATATATTTGACGACAAAGGGCGTGACAGGTTGTGAGCGAATAGCTCCCACTCACAGCCCTTTTTTTATATAGAGAGAACGTTAGGGTGATGTTCATGGGAGATCCAATCCAAATTAAGGACCTTACTTATAAGTATGATACTGATGGAGAAGAAGTATTAAAGAAATTATCACTGACTGTAAAAAAGGGAGAGTGGGTTGCCATCATTGGCCATAATGGCTCAGGCAAGTCAACACTGTCTCGTTTTTTAAATGGATTACTTATTCCTGAAGAGGGAGAAGTAATTATAAATGGAATGGATACTAGAGACGAAGATAAGATGTGGGAAATCCGTAAGTATGTCGGACTTGTTTTTCAAAATCCTGAAAATCAATTAGTTGGTACGACAGTCAAAGATGATATTGCTTTTGGACTTGAGAATAACGGGGTGCCAACCACGGAAATGGAAGAACGAATTCAACATAGCGCTGAAAAAGTTGGAATTGCTCACCTATTAACCGAAGAGCCGCATCGACTTTCTGGTGGACAGAAACAGCGATTAGCTATTGCTGGTATTATAGCGATTCAGCCTTCTGTTATCGTTTTAGATGAGTCGACATCCATGTTAGATCCACAAGGTCGAAAAGAAGTGATACAAACTGTTTTACATTTAAGAGAAACAGAAAACATTACGGTTATTTCTATTACACATGATATTGATGAAGCATCTCTAGCAGATCGTATTCTTGTTATGAGTGAAGGGGAGATTGTTCGTGACGGTCCTCCTGACGAAATATTAACGGATGAAGAATTTTTGAATGATCAAAGCCTCGATGTTCCATTCTCAGTGAAATTACAGCGGTACTTATTGAAAGAAGGCATCAACTTAAATCATGTGACATTGTCGATGGATGATCTTGTGGAGGAACTATGGAAATTAAAGTCGAACAGTTAGGGCATACGTACATGCAAGGAACCCCTTTTGTCAAGGAAGTTCTTAAACAAGTGTCATTTCAAGTTCCAACAGGCTCATATACGGCGATTATCGGTCACACAGGGTCTGGGAAGTCAACGTTAATTCAACATTTAAATGGGTTGCTTCGACCCACGCAAGGCCGAATTAAAATTGGAAATACTGAGATTATCGCAAACCAAAAGGCAAAAGACTTAAAGACTCTTCGCAAAAATGTCGGGCTTGTGTTTCAATATCCTGAGCATCAATTGTTTGAAGAGACGGTCGAAAAAGATATTATCTTTGGTCCTATGAATTTTGGTGTGCCAGAAAGAGCAGCGAAACAGCGTGCAAAAATGCTTATGCCGCTTGTTGGTTTATCTGAAGAATTTCTACAACGTTCTCCGTTTGAATTAAGCGGCGGACAAAAGCGCCGGGTAGCGATTGCAGGCGTACTTGCCTTAGAGCCTAAAGTACTTGTATTAGATGAGCCTACAGCTGGTTTAGACCCAAAAGGTCGACGTGAAATTATGGATATGTTTTATCGTCTGCATCAAGAAAATCAGCTCACTACGGTACTTGTTACCCATCACATGGAAGACGCTGCGTTGTATGCCGATCAGATCATTGTAATGAATCAAGGGGAAATTGTCACTAAAGGCCGCCCCGAGAAAGTGTTTTCAAATTTAAATCACTTACAAGAAATCGGATTAGACGTCCCTGAAACATTAGCTTTTATGAATAAATTGGAAAAAGTTTTTCAACAACCTATGCCTCGTGACTTGTTTACTGTTGATCAAGTCGCGCAATTTATTAAGCAGTTCATGCTTGAAAAAAGGTGACACTATGTTTCAACACATTTTAATAGGTCAGTACGTAGAAGCCAAATCAGTCTTGCATCGTCTAGATCCACGCGCAAAGCTATTAGCTGTTTTTTTACTTGTCATCATCGTTTTCTTTGCAAACGGCTGGGAATCATATGCGATGGTCGTAAGCTTTTGTTTGGCTGTCATTCTAATTTCAAAAGTCCCTATTCGTTTTATATATAAAGGTTTAAAACCTATTTTTTTACTCGTTCTTATTACACTTATTATTCATCTATTATTAAATAAAGAAGGACCACTCGTTTTTCAGTGGGGGCCGTTTAAGATCTATGAGTCAGGGATAATGCAGGGTGTTTTTATTTCTCTTCGACTTCTTATTTTAGTCATCTTTACCTCACTTTTAACGTTAACGACAAAACCGATGGACTTAACCGATGGTTTAGAAAGCATTTTATCGCCATTTAAGCGCTTTGGATTGCCTGCACATGAATTAGCATTAATGATGTCAATTTCACTTCGGTTTATTCCAACGCTTCTTCAAGAAACAGAAAAGATTGCAAAAGCTCAGATGGCTCGAGGTGTTGACTTTACAAGCGGTCCTCTTAAAGAACGGATGAAAGCTTTTATACCTCTTCTTATTCCACTGTTTATCAGCTCGTTTAAACGTGCTGAAGATTTAGCTTTGGCGATGGAAGCAAGAGGCTACCGCGGCGGTGAAGGTCGTACAAAGCTTCGACAGCTATACTGGTCATTGCTTGATACAAGTATGGTTGTCGTGGTCATTTGTTTTGGTGTTGGGTTATTCCTTTTAAGAGCATAAGGTGAGGTGATTTCATGCGACGCTATAAATGCATCATTTCATATGATGGTACGGAGTTTTCTGGATTTCAAATACAACCCCAAACGAGGACAGTTCAAGGGGAGTTAGAGAAAGCTCTCAAAAAAATTCATAAGAATGAAATCATTCAAGTGTACGGTTCCGGAAGAACAGATGCAACTGTTCACGCCGTTGGACAAGTCATTCACTTCGATACACCGCTCAATATCCCAGCAGAGAAGTGGGGGCGAGCTCTTTCTGCTAATCTGCCAAATGATATTGTCGTCCAACAAGTAGCTGAAGTAGAAGCTGATTTTCATGCGCGGTTTCATGTCATTCGTAAAGAATATCGTTATCGTGTGTTAAATCGTAAGGTACCTGATGTATTTCGACGCCACTATACGTACCATTTTCCACAGGAGCTTAATGTTCATAAGATGAGAGATGCTGCTAAAGTACTGCTAGGAACACATGATTTTACGTCTTTTTGTTCGGCTGGCTCTCCTGTTGTTGATAAAGTCCGTACCATTTATGAGCTTAATATTATACAACAAGACGATGAACTGATATTTAGCATTATTGGGAATGGCTTTCTTTATAACATGGTGCGGATTATTGTCGGAACATTATTGGAAGCAGGGACAGGAAAACGCGAAGTCGATGAAATGAAAGATCTCATTCTTGCAAAAGATCGAACAGAAGCTGGTAAAACAGCACCAGGACACGGATTATACTTATGGAAAGTGGATTATCAATGAGAAGGTATGAGTTATTGAATTTCTGTAAATAAAAGAAGTAGAAAAGAAATTTACAAAACAACTCATCCCCGTGTAACAAGTTGTTGACATTAGCTGATATATATTATAAGATGTTAGATGGTATTTCTAAATGAAACCCACTAGCCCCGGGTTGTTTAGGCTTGTTATTATAAACAATGCAATTACCATAAAATGAAACTAAAATTATGAAAGCTTTAAATAGGAGGGAAAATCATGCGTACAACATTTATGGCAAAGCCAAATGAAGTTGAACGTAAATGGTATGTAGTTGATGCAGAAGGCCAAACATTAGGTCGTCTTTCAAGTGAAGTTGCGTCTATCCTTCGTGGTAAACATAAACCAATTTTTACACCGAATGTAGATACAGGTGATCACGTAATCATCATCAACGCATCTAAAATCGTTCTTACAGGGAAAAAATTACAGGACAAAATTTACTACCGTCACACAAATCACCCAGGTGGACTTAAGCAAACGACTGCTGGCGAAATGCTTCAAAACAAGCCAGAGCGTATGTTAGAGCTTGCTATCAAAGGCATGCTTCCAAAGAACACACTTGGACGTAAACAAGGAATGAAATTACACGTTTACGCTGGTAGCGAACATAAGCACCAAGCACAAAAACCAGAAGCATATGAGCTTCGTGGTTAATTAATAAGGAGGGTATTACTTTGGCACAAGTACAATATTATGGTACAGGTCGCCGTAAGCACTCTGTTGCACGTGTTCGTTTAGTGCCAGGCGACGGTCGTATCGTTATTAATAATCGTGAATTCAATGAATACTTCGGTAACAAAGAAGTATTAAAATTAATTATTGAGCAACCATTACAAGAAACAGGAGCAGTTGGACAATACGATGTTATTGTTAACGTTACTGGTGGTGGATATACTGGACAAGCGGGAGCAATCCGTCATGGTGTTTCTCGTGCGTTATTAGAAGTAGATCCTGAATACCGTGGGTCATTAAAAGCTGCTGGTTTCTTAACTCGTGATGCTCGTATGAAAGAGCGTAAGAAATACGGTCTTAAAGCAGCACGTCGTGCACCTCAGTTCTCAAAACGTTAATATACTTACGTTTCAAGGCTCTCAAGCTATTTTGCTTGGGGGTCTTTTTTGTTTTTCAGCTTTCTAGGACAGCTACCGCTTCATACATTCCTATGATTGAATACATTGATAGTAATTTTTCAAAAAGGGGATGGTGTTAATGGCTAAAACAAAGCAGCTAGTCGTATGCTTTAAGCCTGGGACAAAAAGGTCTAGTTGTTTGAAAATGCACAAAGAGATGAAAGTGAAGCTTATTAATGAGATCAAAGAAATTGGCATACATGTCGTCACCGTACCAACCCAAGAGCTGACATCATGTCTCTCGAAATATGCTTCATCTCGGGATGTTCGGTTTGTGGAGGAGGATCACGAGATACAGCTTGAACCGATTACAAGTGCAACAGATTTTTCATCATTGGAAACAGTAGATGGTTCAGCTATTACATTGAACGATCCGTTATTGGAAAGGCAATGGGGACTAGCAAATGTCAACGCACAAGGTGCGTGGGAGCTGGCACGTATTTCTCCTGCCTCAGCAAGGGTTGCCATCTTAGATACTGGTGTAAACCGACATCACCCAGACTTGAGGGAGAAGGTCATTCATAATATGAATTTCTCAGGTTCCCCAACCGTGGAAGATGTTCATGGACATGGAACTCATATCGCTGGGATTGCTGCCGCCTCGACAAACAACGGAATTGGAATGGCAGGGATGAGCTATAATTCAGCCAGCATTATGAATATAAAAGTCTTAGGAGACACAGGCAGTGGGACACACAGCAATGTTGCCCAAGGTATTATTTACGCTGCAAGCCATGGCGCTGATGTTATCAACTTAAGTTTAGGTGCACCGGATAGAAACGAGACGCTCAGAAGTGCGGTCCAGTATGCACATAATAACGGAGTTTTACTAGTTGGAGCAGCAGGGAATAACTCCTCAAATAGCGGGCAATATCCAGCGGCATACAATCAAGTCCTTGCGGTAGCTGCCACGAATCAAAGCAATGAGCTTTCATCATTCTCCAACTATGGCTCATGGGTGGAAGTCGCTGCTCCGGGTCAAGATATTCTGTCAACCTTTCCTGGGGATTCAGGAGATTTGATTGGGTATAAGGTTCTATCAGGAACATCACAAGCAGCTGCCTTTATTAGTGGGCTAGCAGGACTAATGAAGTCGACCAATCCAGTGTTAAGTAATAGAGATATTAGATCGATCATTCAACGAGCTTCCATCCAATCCGTTTCAGGAGGAACCATTCGATATGGCAGAATAGATGCTATGAGAGCAATTCAGCTTGCGCGAAATGCTACAGGTAGTCAACGACGACAAACGAACAATCTCACACCTGTATGGTTGAATACGTCATTAGTTGAACCCTCTAACGGGACTTGGAATGATTTTTAATAGGTATTATCAAAGGGGAAAAGATTGATCTTACTAAGCATCTGGAGGAATTCAGGTGCTTTTATATTGGTAAATATGTTCCAAACATAGGTTTTAATATTTGAAAAAATTTTTATATAAATGCTTAATTAAAAAGTAAAAGGGTTTCTAATAAAGTTAGAGAAGTATGTAGAGCAGGTAATTTGACACTTCAAGACATGCGATGGGAGCCCTATGAAATGAATATAACCAAATTAGATACGTTCGATATATTAGATAAAATTACGGATGGCTTTTATGCGCTAGACTCTAACTGGAACTTTATTTACTTAAACAATGAAGCCGAGAAAATATTAAGTCGTTCAAAAGAAGAGCTGTTAGGAAAGTGTGTATGGGAGGAATTTGATGATGCTTTAGAATTACCGATCTATGCCCACTACGTTTCAGCAATGGAAGGTCAAAAATCTGTCAATTTTGATTTTTATTATCCTTCGATGAAGCAATGGTTTGACGTGCGGGCTTATCCTTCGCTTGAGGGGCTATCGGTTTATTTTCTAGACATTACTGAGTCCAAGAGAAATAATATTCAAAGGGACCAACATTATCAATCACTTTTTAAAAATAATTTAGATGCAGTTTATTCATTCGATCTGGCGGGTAGATACGTGAGTGTGAATAAGGCCTTAGAAAAATTAATAGGTTATAGCGAAGCAGAATTAGTGAATCAATCGTTTTATCCTTTTGTTGCAGATGACGATTTACAAAAAGTTATTTATTATTTCGGTGAAGCAGCTAAGGGCGTTCCGCAAACCTATAATTGCAGAGTCATCCATAAAAGTGGGAGAGTCATTCATTGTAAGGTGACAAATATTCCGATTACAGTAGAAAGTAAAATAACCGGTATGTACGGTATTTGTAAAGATATTACATTGCAAAAAGCTGCTGAGGAAAGTATTGAGAATACAGAGAAGCTGTCATTAGTAGGACAACTATCTGCCTCAATAGCGCATGAAATTAGAAATCCATTAACAACGCTAAAAGGGTTCTTACAGTTAATAAAAGCAGAAAAAGAAATAAATCCGGTTCATATTGAAATTTTACTAAGCGAAATGGATCGTATTGAATTAATTACTAGTGAATTGTTACTTTTAGCAAAGCCACAAGCTGTTGAAATAGGGGAAGAAAATTTAATTGAAACAATTAAGGATGTTGTTACATTACTTCAGTCACAAGCTCTTATGAAAAAGATTGATATTGTTTTTGAACATGACCATGTTGATGTTATTCGTTGTGTTAATAACCAAATGAAGCAAGTTTTTATTAATCTGATTAAAAATGCAATTGAAGCAATGTCTGGTGGAGGAGTAATTAAGGTATTCCTTCTCGACTTCAGCAAAGATACGGTCTTAATTGAAGTAGTTGATCAAGGGAGCGGAATTTCAAAAGAGTTAGCTCCTAATATCGGATTGCCTTTTTATTCAACAAAAGAAAAAGGTACAGGATTAGGGATGGTAACTACATACAAGATTATTAATGATCATGGTGGTAAGATTGAATTTGAAAGTACGTCAGGTGAAGGAACAACCTTTCGAATTTATTTACCGAAGAAATTGAAAAAGTGAATTTAAAGGTCTGATGTATGTATTTTTAATTACAACTGTTCATTGGGTCCATGCCTATTAGTCATGGATCTTTTTTGATACTACTGGATGAAATTGCGTTAGGAGGACGTAAAATTCAATTGATAAACTCAAAATTCTATAGTAGTGTAAGGGGAATAGAATAATTAAGGGTAGCGTTTGCGCTCAGAGTTAAATTGGAAATATTAGATTTCTGATTTTTTTATAGTCATTTTGTGCAATCGTTTTCACAAATCCTATTAAATATAAAAAGGAGTGGAAGATATGGGGAAGAAAAAAATTTACCAAAAGAATGCTACTATTTTTGTCTTATGTATATTTGTCTTAAGTATGTTTACAAGTTATCTGCCTGCTACATTAGTATTAGCAGAAGAAACAATGACGGGCTCTACAACAAATGTAACCAAGTTATTTAGTTCTAAATTTGAAAGCGCTTTAGAGATTACGAATGACACTGGAGAGCGCCTGATTTATTTTGTTTATGAAAGAGAAGATCAGCAGTACGATGGTTGGAACATCTGGGTTTGGGATACAGAATATAAGGATGATCAAATCGATTTTACTGAATATAAGGATGGCAAAGCAATTGCTACAATCGCAATAGGTCCTGATACAGAACGTGTTGGATTTGTTCTTCGTGATACAGATGATTGGGATACAGCAACAAAGGATGTTGAACAGGATCGATTTATTGATGTAAATAAACATGATCACATCACAAAAGTTTTTGTAACGAGTGGGGAAATAGCTTTTGAAACGGTTACTGATACGGATGGACCTTCTTCTAATGGAGAAACGAACGTTGAAGTTGAGTTAGGAATAGAAGGGTCAACATATCCAGAAGTCATTAACTATAATCAAAATGCTGTGTTAACTTTATCGATTGAGAGTAAAGAAGAAGTAGCCCTACTTGAAATCTTTGTTGATTTAAGTGAAGTAGGTGGAAAGGAAAAAGTTGCGATTGATACTGATCTTAAAGAGGTTTCATTTGCTGTTAATCAGTCTATAACCGCAGGTGTTAAATCGTTGCCGGTTACTGTCATTGACCAATACGGAAACCGACATACAGATGAAGTAACAATTGAAATTACAGCAAGGACGTTCATGGGTGAAGCAGACTTTGATTGGGATGAAGCTAGAATTTACTTTTTATTAACGGATCGCTTTTTCGATGGAGACCGATCTAATAATGATCCTTATGGTATTGGTTATAATACAGAACAACGTGGAACTTATCAAGGGGGAGACTTTAAGGGAATAACGAGCAAGCTCGATTATTTATATGATTTAGGTATTAACACCATTTGGATTAGTCCAATTGTTGAAAATATTAGATATAATGTTCGACATGATTATCCAGATACACCTTATTATGGGTACCACGGGTATTGGGCAAGTAATTTTGAAGAACTAAACCCACACTTTGGGACAATGGACGACTTCCATGAATTAATTGACGAAGCACATGATCGTGGAATGAAAATTATGATTGATGTCGTTTTAAATCATACAGGCTATGGGTTAAAAGAAGCGGATGCGGTGTATGAAGACAAAATTCCTTTCTTCCCGACAGCTGAAGAAAGAGAGCGTTTTGCAGGAATGCTTCGTGACGGTGGAACAGGTACAGTTCGAGGTGAACTAGCAGGCTTACCAGACTTCTTAACGGAAGATCCTGCAGTTCGTGAACAAATTATTCAATGGCAAGTGGATTGGATTGAAAAATCAAGAACGCCTAATGGAAATACCATCGACTACTTCCGAGTGGATACCGTGAAACACGTTGAAGGTACGACTTGGATGGCTTTCAAAAATGAGTTAACAAAGGTTATGCCTAAGTTTAAATTAATTGGTGAGTCTTGGGGAGCAGGTACTAATGATGACCACGGTTATCTTAACGTAGGAATGATGGACTCATTACTTGATTTTGATTTTAAAAACGAGGCACGTAATTTCGTGAACGGACACATCAAAAGTGTTCAAGAAAACTTAGAGGTAAGAAATGTACAGTTGAGTAATGGGGCAACGTTAGGTCAATTTTTAGGAAGTCATGATGAAGCAGGATTTCTAGAGCTAGTTCGTCAGGATATCGGCAAATTGAAAGTCGGTGCGGCATTACAAATTACAGCTAAAGGTCAACCAGTTATTTACTACGGTGAGGAGCTTGGCTTATCAGGTTTAGATAACTACCCATACTATGATAATCGCTATGATATGGCATGGGAAGATATAGACGATAATAAAGTATTAATGCACTATAAAAAGCTCTTAAATATCCGAAAAGATTATTCTACTATATTCTCTAAAGGTATACGGGCACAAGTAGCAGGAAGTGATGAAGAAGGTTTTAGTATTTTTGCTCGATCGTTTAATGACCAATCCATTTTAGTCGGCTTAAATACGAATGATGAAGTGAGTGAGGTTTCATTCGAAGTACCTTTTACTGGTAACGCTTTGGACTTGTATTCAAATGAAGTGTATGAAGTCATCGGAAATGAAGTAACGGTACAACTTCCAAGTCGAAGTGATGGCGGTACAGTTATTTTAGTGGAAAGTAGAGATGGGTTAGAAGGAGTTGAATCTCCGGTTACACCTAACGAAAATGATCATGTGCCAGCGATTGTGAGTTATTTGTATTGGATGTTTATCGTTCTATTAGTGGTAATAGCGGTTGGAGCAGCTTATCTCGCTCAAAAAAGAAAATAAACTTTAGCGTTTGTCACTAAATTGGATAAATTCAACGGTATTTCCATCGCATGAGGAATATTGAATCTCTTGATACTAATGAAAAAGGTATTGAGGAGAGGTTCTAATGACAGTAATCACAACATTCTCAGAAAAACAACGTGAGAAGCGGTGGAAGTTTGAGCGTAAAGTATTAAGACAGTTATCTTTAAATGATCTTAAGAAAGATGCCCAGCAACATTTTGAACCTTTGTTTCCATTCCATTTCCAATATGAGCCGTTTTTAATTGATCCGATTATTGATGCAGCGATTGATTCATTTTTAATTGGTGCTGAATTTAGTCGATTCGGGTATTATGGTGAAGCTTTGCGAGATGTAAGGTTTCGCTGTGAAGATGAGCTTAAAGATATTTATACACAACTATTTTATATACTTGAAGCTTGGTACACCTATCGAGATATTGGGTTAGATTCATTATATTTAGCGGTAGAGCAATTTGTAGAAAAGTGGTGGGAAAAAGGTTTTACAGAAGGAACAAAACGTTATCGAATGCGTCTCCATTAATCTAGACAAGTTTCTGTTCATATTTTCCTCCTTGTCCCAATATAAATAAAGGGAAGAGGACGTAGGAGGGACTGGGAATGAAAAAGTGGATTAAAGGGGGCGGATTCGCTCTAGCGGTTGTTGGATTACTTTTTATTGTGCAATACCAATTTATTAGTGATGACTCATGGTCAACTTGGCAACTTCCCTTATCTGGCAAGGTAATCATACTTGACCCGGGACATGGCGGACCAGACGGCGGGGCAGTATCCAAAAGCGGCTTACTTGAAAAAGATGTGACCTTAGAAATTGCACTCGATCTTAGAGATTATTTACAAGAAGCAGGCGCACTCGTTTTAATGACTCGAGAAGAGGATAGAGACCTAGCAGATTCAGATATAAAAAAGATACGTCACCGTAAAGTCCAAGATTTAAAACGAAGAGTAGAGTTAATTAATGGTTCCGATGGAGATATGTTTGTCAGTATTCATTTAAACGCGATACCTTCGCCGAAATGGAAAGGGGCACAAACGTTCTACAATCGAACAATAGAAGAAAATGAATATATTGCAAAATTTGTTCAAGATGAAATTCGCAGAAATTTGGAGAATACACATCGAGTGGCAAAGCCGATTGGAAATGTGTATCTCATTAAGCAAGCTCAAATTCCGGGTGTTCTTGTTGAAGTAGGTTTTCTCTCTAACCCAGAAGAAGCAAGGTTACTGGAGAAAGAGAAATATCAACAAAAAGTTGCTGCTTCCATCTATCAAGGGATACTCAGATATTATTCAGAAGAACCGGTACCTGCTTCCTGATCTGACTAAGCGTAATCAACGTATTCCTCAGGCGAGTTATGCTATACTAAATATATCTACATACAAAGGATGGTGTACTCGTTGTTAACAGAAGAAAAAGTATTAAGTACATTAAAAACAGTAATGGATCCTTTTTTAAATAAGTCCATTGTTGAGGTCGATTCCATTCGTGAAATCAAAATTAAAGATAATCATGTAAGTTTAAAAATTGCCATCGCTAAAACTGGAACGGCTGAACAAATGCAGCTTCAACAACAAATGGTCAATGTATTGAAATCCGCTGGAGCTGAGTCAGTGGGGCTCCGCTTTGAAAACTTAACAGAACAAGAATTACAACAACGAGGTGGAGTTGCACAAAAACAATCTCCTTCTCTGCTAACATCTAAAAACACTACTTTTATAGCGGTAACCAGTGGTAAAGGTGGGGTTGGTAAATCAACGGTTTCAGTCAACTTAGCGACCACTTTAGCACGGCTAGGTAAAAAAGTTGGTATTATTGATGCTGATATTTACGGCTTTAGTGTTCCAGACATGATGGGAGTTGAAGAACGTCCTAAGGTTATCGCAGAACGTATTTATCCTGTTGAACGTTTTGGGGTAAAAGTGATTTCTATGGGCTTCTTTGTTGAAGATAATGCTCCTGTTATTTGGAGAGGACCTATGTTAGGAAAAATGCTTAACAATTTCTTTAGTGAAGTAGAATGGGGCGAGTTAGATTATTTAATTTTAGACTTACCTCCTGGTACTGGAGATGTTGCTTTAGATGTTCACACGATGCTTCCACTTTCAAAAGAAATTATCGTTACGACACCTCATGCTACCGCTGCATTTGTTGCTGCGCGTGCAGGGGCAATGGCGATTAAAACAAATCATGAAATTATCGGTGTAGTTGAGAATATGTCATACTTTGAAAGTAAAGTAACTGGTGAAAAAGAATATGTATTTGGAACTGGTGGCGGTGAGCGTCTAGCTGAAGAGTTAAAGACGGAAGTATTAGGTCAAATCCCATTAGGACAACCAGAGATTAATAAAAATGATTTTGCTCCTTCCATCTATGATGAAAACCATCCGATTGGAAAAATCTACACTGATATTGCCAAACGTGTGATTGATAAAGTAGAAAGATAATACGAGCTTGTAACAAATAACATAAGTAACTCAATAATAAAAGCAGTCCCTAATTTCCGGGACTGCTCTTTTTTTCTTTAAAATACTTCGCTGGGTCTTTGATTGAATACGTATCTCCATTAAGTGAAAAAGAAGAAGGCTGGTTAATTGGTTGTCGTTTAGCGTTTGTCACCACTATACTCCTATTATTCAGGTTAAGAGCCTTCCCCACCTTCATCTTCTTCCTCTTGTGCTTGTTTTTCTTGCTTTTCGGCTTCTTGTTGTAATTGTTCTGCTGTCACTTTACCTAAAATTTGATTGACCTTCGCAACAAAGAAGGGACTTTCAAAGGCTTCAGCCATAACTGTCATAACCTGTTGTCTGTATTCTCTTGTTTTCATTAAATCCAATGCTGCTTTTTCCATTTCCGGATCTTTAAGAATATCCATCATCATTGCTTGATACTCGGGGTCTTTCATTAAGCTTTTAAGCATTTCTTCGGTTTCTTTCTTTAAACTTTCAGCTAATGCTTGAGCAAATTCAGGATCTTGCATCGTATCTTCCCAGAATGCTCTTGCTTCTTCTGAAGTTAACGTACTTTGAATCGTTTCCTTTACAAAAGCTTGTTCCATAATGAGGTTTTGTTGAACTTCCTCATCAGTTATTGCTTCTGATATAGCCTTTTTTCCTTCCTCGGTCTGTAACATGTCGACCATCATTTTCTTTGTACTTTCGTAGTCAGGTTGAGCAGCTTGACTATTGCCTTCTGCTGGTGCGCACCCTGAAACGATCCATACAAAAATTGCTGGAATTAGGATGAGTTTGTAAAATCGCCCCATAAATCTCTTCCTTTCGATCATTTTGTCATTAATATGCAATATTTCTACAAATTTTATGCATATCTTAAAGGGATAACCTAGATTTTTTACAATGTCATTGGTACAATCAATAAAGCAGAATAGAAGATGGAGGAGCGTTCATCGTGAATAGCCGTAAAGTTGTTTATTTGTTTTTTACATCACTATTAATAGGAAGTATTAGTGGTGCAATAGTAGGACTTGCCCTCGAATGGTCGGTGTATACAGCAGAAGGGGCAATGAATTTTCTCTTTGGTTTAATCTGGTTGTTAGGAATAAGTGCTGCCTTTAGTATAATCAGTCAAATGGGCTTCTTTGCTTATTTAACCGTTCATCGACTAGGGTTAGGTTTATTTAAAACAGCAAAACTGTGGAACAAAGTTCAAGTTGTCGTAATTGCTTTTGTAATTTTTGATTTAATATATCTTCGTTACCTTGCATTTGCACAAGAAGGTGAAACGGTATTTCATTATGTTTTAATGCCAGTACTACTTCTCATATACGGTCTTATTGTTGCTTATTTCAAAGCTAAAGATACAAATCAAGGGGCATTTATTCCAGCTTTATTTTTTATTGTCGTAGTGACAACAATTGAATGGGTTCCTGCGTTAACTGTTAATGATCCTAAATGGTTATGGATTTACTTTGCACCGTTATTAGCAGCGAATACATGGCAATTATTAATTTTACATCGTTTAACAGGAAATCAAGCTAAATAGAAAAAAGAACAGTTGGATGCATCCAACTGTTCTTTTTTCTATTTAATTTCTTCACTTTTAGTAGTCGTACTTGCTATTAATTCACTAACCGTTACAAACTTATAACCTTTACCCTTTAAGCGGTCAATAATGATAGGCAGGGCTTTATGCGTTTGTTTGGCAGAGTCAGATGCATGGAGAAGAATGACATCTCCTTTGCCTGCTGCGTCTAATGTTTGTTCGACAATTTTATCAACACCAGGGTTTTGCCAATCATAAGAATTAACGCTCCAATGGGCAATAGAATAATCAAGTTTATCAGCTATTGATAAGACTCGTTTATCAAATTGACCATGTGGCGGTCTAAGTAGAGCTGGTTTTTTGCTTGTAAGTTCGCTTAGGACTTGACCGCCGCGACGAATATCTTTTTTAATTTTCTCGTCATCCCACGAAGGATATTTTTCGTATTGGTAGCCATGGTTTCCTATTTCATGACCATCTTCAACAATACGTTCTACGATTTCAGGATGGCGTTCAGCCCACGAACCGGAAAGGAAAAATGTAGCTTGAACATCTTTATCTTTCAGGATATCAAGGATGGGTATCGCTCGTTGGTCACCCCAACTGATATTAAAAGATAAGGACAATACTTTCTCATCTGTCTTCGCTTTGTAAAAAGCTTGAGGTCCATCTGAGGTGGAAAAGACCATGATTTCATTTCGTTCTACAAATAAAATTCCGGCGGTAAAAAAGGCAGCAACAATAATAATAGATAATTGCTTTAACTTCTTTCCGTTTAACACGAAAAAGAACTTCATCAAACCCCTCCCTGTCCAATTACTCTAAAATAATACTATGCAATTAGGGACAAGATATGAATAAAATTCCTGTTTTTAGAAAACAATTTTAAAACAGTCCTATACTAATTGGCAGAGGTGGAGAAAGATGCTTGGATTTTTATTAAACATGAAAGAAGTGCAAGAAGTAGAATATTTACTAAAGAGAGAGATGGAGGAGTTACTTCTTGACTTAACAGATCCAAGAATAGATAACGTCGTAAAAAAAGCGATGGAAGAGAAGTATCAAATCATTTTTGGAATCTACCGCCGAGTGGCGTCACCTAAAGAATGTACAAAATATATAAGAACACCCCAGTATAAACACCTTAACTAATAATAGTAGCTACCTCGTGGGTCTAACTTTTTTCAATCATTTAATAAAGTAACACGGGGTAGAAATTTTTTTGAAAAATATTGACGAATAAAAATGGACATGCTATAGTATTCCTTACGCACTGATGCAATGAATTACTTCGATTTAAACTTTCGAAAAAAATGTTTGACTTCGAGATTGCGGTGTGGTATGATTTAAAAGCCGCCATTGAGGCGGTAATAAAAAAGTTCTTTGAAAACTGAACAAAAAGCCAAGCGAAATAAATGAGATACATGATATCTCGTCAATGTTTAAAAACGTCACGTTTGTGACAATGAGCTATATCAAACACTTTTATGGAGAGTTTGATCCTGGCTCAGGACGAACGCTGGCGGCGTGCCTAATA
>NZ_JBYCKM010000049.1:0-40923 GCF_057473385.1 Alkalihalobacterium sp. TH-98
TAAGCTCTTCAGCGCCGATGGTAGTTGGGGGCTTCCCCCTGTGAGAGTAGGACGTCGCTAGGCACCAAGCACAATCCAAATGGGTTGTGCTTTTTTTGTTAGGATGTCAGCTAAAACATAACTATATTTAAATTTTATCTTTGTAATTCGTTAATTTTTGCAAGGTTGCTTTGATCTTGACTGGCTTGATTTTAACAACTTTATGCATTTATTTTCAACTTCGGTCAATTTATTTTCAACTTTTCCGATTTTACATTCAACTTTTTCACTTTATCGATTTCTCGACAAAAACCTACAAAATTCAGTACTTCTACGATGAAAAAATCGTAGAGAACCATACGGCAAACCTAATCTAACAGGTTAGTCTTAACTCATCGGAGCGAGGATTTCTCATCCACCATGTCATCGTTGGCAGGAACCGTCACTAGGTAAAAAGCACAGCCAATACGGTTTGTATTTTTTAATATATAAAATGACTAAAAATCCTGCCTCGCCGATATATCAAGGAGTTACGCTGATAGATCATAAATTCAGCCGATGTAATGAAAATGTTGCTTATTCAGACGCGCCCAGTCCTCATAAAAAAACGCACTTTCAGTATGAAGACAGACACATTGAGATAAAGGAGAACATATAGTAAAGAATAGGTCTAGGTATTTGCTCACAAAAGTAAAAGAATATTTTAAAAAATGTATAGTTTTCGATCAACTTGTCCATTAATTCATAATGGGGGTGATTGTTATCGATAACTTAAAGGTAACGAATACAGGTCACAAGCAATGCGTAGTATGTGATCAGGAGAAAAGTGAAGGAATTCATTTGGTTGAACAATTTATTTGTGAAGATTGTGAAAGACAGATTGTACTTACAGACCCAGATGACTTGTTCTATCATTACTACTTAAAGAAGATGAAAAAGATAAAGATACCAACGATTAATTAATAGAGGCTGACTCAAGTATTGTGTCACACATCTTATATGCGAAATGAAGTGCCCAGTAGAGGCCTTCATTATCGTATATGTTTTAGGAGATGAGACACGTATGAGTCAGCCTTTAGTATTTATTGAATTTAAAACACTTTTATGTACAGTGTGACAAGCATGTTTTGATGAAATGCTTTATAATAGAAACCAAATATATTACAAAGGAAATCTATATGACAAATCAACAAACGACACCACTTTTTACAAAGTTGATGGACCACCTTCATAAGAAGCCTCATTCATTTCATGTTCCAGGCCATAAGTGGGGGAGTGTCTTCCCTGCATTTGCAAAGAATTCATTTGCTTCCATACTAAAACTCGATGCGACAGAATTGAATGGATTAGATGATCTCCATGATGCGCAAACCATTATAAAGGAAGCCCAACAATTATTAGCAGATGCATATGGTGCAGCATCATCCTATTTTTTAGTGGGAGGATCAACCGTTGGCAATTTAGCAATGATCCTATCTGTTTGTAAAAAAGATGAGATAATTCTCGTTCAAAGAGACAGTCACAAGTCAGTAATGAATGGCATACAATTAGCACAAGCAACACCCATTTATTTAACACCCGATTACGATGAAGATTCTGGGTTATCAACAGGTGTCAGCTTGGAGACGGTTATCCAAGCAATTCAAACTTATCCGAAGGCAAAAGCACTTTTTTTAACAAATCCGAGTTATTACGGGATGACGAGAAATTTGGAAGAAATCATTAAAACAGTTCATCAACATAATATCCCAGTACTTGTCGATGAAGCACATGGTGCCCACTTTGGATTTGGAGAAGGGTTACCAGCACCAGCAATTAGCCAAGGTGCTGATGTTGTCGTTCAATCGGCACATAAAACGTTACCGGCAATGACGATGGGCTCCTTCTTACATGTTAATAGTGCGTTAATTTCTAACGAAAAAATTGCGTACTACTTGCAATTTCTACAATCTAGTAGTCCTTCGTATCCGATAATGGCTTCATTGGATTTAGCCAGATATTATGTGGCCAACCTAAATCAGGATGAAGTGTCTACGTTAGTAAAAATCATTAACCAGTTTAAAGATCTATTAAAAGAAATTCCTCAGATTACCGTTGTTGAGTTAAAGAAAAATGCTTCGTTGACAATAGATCCTCTTAAAATAACTTTAAGAACGAACTGTGAATTAACTGGGATCGAAATTCAACGATTATTAGAAGAAAAGGATATATATATAGAGTTAGCCAATGAGGAGTTTTTGCTTCTTGTATTACCTTTGGCACCTTTTAAAGAAATCGAAACTATCGTGTCAGTGCTAGAAAGTGCTTTAAAGCCATACAAGGTTAGAGAAAGATTAAGCAGGCGTAAGAAAGTAGAATTACAACGACTATCACCTGTAAAATTAACGCAAGAGGCAATGAGTACTTATGTCACGAAAAATGTACGTTTAGAAGATGCAGCAGGTCATTTGATTGCGGAACCGATTATTCCCTATCCACCAGGTGTGCCGATGTTGATACCGGGGGAAACTATAACTGAAGAAAAGATTGAAACTATTTTAAAGTTAATCGATGCAGAAACTCGTTTTCAAGGTCATACGAACTTAAAAGAAACGGGAGTTAAAGTTTTTATTATAGATGAGAGAAAAGAGGAAGAAGAAGGATGAGAAAGGGTTTATTCATTACAGCAGAGGGTGGAGAAGGAGCTGGGAAAACATCGGCTTTATCAAAAATATATGACTATTTAATAGATAAAGGCTATGATGTTGTCATGACAAGGGAGCCAGGTGGAATTAAAATTTCTGAGGAAATCCGCTCGGTGATCTTGGATGAAAAACATACAGAAATGGACGGAAGAACGGAAGCATTACTATATGCCGCTGCGAGACGCCAGCACTTAGTAGAGAAAATCGTTCCAGCCTTAGAAGAAGGCAAGATTGTTCTCTGTGATCGTTTTATTGATAGTAGTTTAGCATATCAAGGGTTTGCTAGAGGAATCGGTTTTGAGAATATATTAACAATTAATCAAATAGCTATAGATGAATATTGGCCGGATTTAACGCTTTATTTTAGAGTTGAGCCGGAAGTTGGTTTAGCAAGAATAGCAAAAGATAGAGGCAGAGAAGTAAATCGACTGGACCAAGAAAATGAAACTTTTCATAAGAAAGTGCTCGAAGGCTATGATCAACTTACGAAATTGTATAGAGACCGCATACAAGTTATTAATGCCAATGGATCTTTTGAAAGTGTATATTCCAGCGCTCTTCTGATGATCGAACAACACTTAGAAGCGTTAGCGTTAGATAAAGACTGAGGAGGTATGTATAGTGAAGTTAATTATAGCTGTAGTTCAAGATAAAGATAGTAATCGCCTGTCGGAGGCATTAGTAAAGACGGACTATCGTGCAACGAAACTTGCCAGTACAGGTGGTTTTTTAAAAGCAGGAAATACGACTTTTTTAATTGGAACTGAAGATGAGAATGTCGATGATGTCCTACAAATTATTAAAGACAATTGTAAAAGCAGAGAACAACTAGTGGCTCCTATTTCACCAATGGGTGGAAATGCTGACTCGTATGTTCCTTATCCAGTAGAGGTGCAAATTGGTGGAGCAACGGTATTTGTTTTACCAGTTGAACAGTTTGAGCAATTTTAAAATAAAAGGTGTTGGGAATTAATGACGTGGGAGCAGCTTAATCAAACTCAACATAAGGTTGTCCAAATATTAACGAATAGTATTACTAAAGATCGCTTAACCCATGCGTATGTTTTTGAGGGAAGCAGAGGCACGGGAAAAATGGAAGTCGCTCTGCAACTGGGGAAAAGTTACTTTTGTAAAGAAAAAACGACAGCTGAACCATGTGGTGAGTGCCGCGATTGTAAACGGATTGCTTCTGGAAATCATCCAGATGTTCATCTGATTGCACCCGATGGGCAATCCATTAAAAAACAGCAAGTAGAGTTACTGCGAACAGAGTTTTCTTACCGAGGAATGGAATCAAAACAAAAGTTTTATATTATTAAACATGCGGAGAAAATGACTCCAAGTGCTGCAAATAGTTTGCTTAAGTTTCTTGAGGAACCTGAAGCACCTACTATTGCAGTGCTTCTTACTGAACATTTACATCAAATGTTAAATACAATCATTTCACGCAGCCAAGTCTTATCTTTTTCCCCGCTTTCTAATAAAGAGATGGAAAAGGTGTTAGTGGATGAAGAAGGTCTATCACGCCCTATAGCGAAAATTCTTACGGAAATGACTTCCAATCTAGAAGATGCACGCCAACTTTGTCAGGAAGACTGGATTGTACAAGCACGTAATGTAGTGTTACAATTAACGGAAGAGATCTATTCTCGCCCCCAGCAAATGTTCTTTACCCTTCAAGAAAAGTGGTTACCGCACTTTAAAGGAAAAGAAGAGCTTGGGTTAGGAATTGATTTATTGCTCTTATGGTATAGAGATTTATTATACACACAGCTTGGGGAAAAAGATGGTCTTATTTTTGTTGACCAGTTAGAACGCCTTGATCACCAAGCATTATATAGCTCACAAGAAAAGATTTCCAGACAAATGTCGGCTATTTTTGATGCAAAGAGACATCTGAGTTCAAATGTAAATCCGCAATTATTAATGGAGCGGCTTTTGCTCAGATTACAGGAGGGATAGTTGATAGTGCATCATGTCGTAGGTGTTCGCTTTAAAAAAGCGGGTAAAATTTATTACTTTTCCCCTGGTGAATTCGAGTTACCTAAAGGTGAATGGGTAATTGTCGAAACATCAAGAGGGGTGGAATATGGAAGGGTAGTCATTGAAAAAAAGGAAGTCGATGATAACGATGTCGTCCTTCCGTTAAAGCAAGTTCTTCGTATTGCTGATGAAAAAGACAAGCTAATTGTCAATGAAAATAAAGAAGCAGCGAAGAAAGCTTTCAATGTTTGCCAAGAAAAAATCATAGAACATCAACTAGATATGAAGCTTGTTGATGTAGAATATACGTTTGACCGCAATAAAGTTCTGTTTTATTTTACAGCTGATGGAAGAATTGACTTCCGAGAGCTTGTAAAAGACTTAGCAGCTATATTTAGAACCCGAATTGAATTACGTCAAATTGGTGTTCGAGATGAAGCCAAAATGCTAGGTGGAATTGGTCCGTGCGGGCGAGTTCTTTGCTGTTCATCGTTCTTAGGCGATTTTGAACCTGTTTCAATTAAAATGGCTAAAGATCAAAACTTGTCGTTAAATCCGGCAAAAATTTCAGGGTTATGTGGTCGTCTCATGTGTTGTTTAAAATATGAAAATGATCATTATGAGTCTGTAAAACAATCTTTGCCTGATATTGGGAAGGAAATTAAAACGCCAAATGGACGAGGTAGAGTAGTGGGACTTAACATTTTAGAGCGTATTATTCAAGTTGAGTTATTTGAACAACAACGAATCGTTGAATTCACACTTGAAGAGCTTTTTGAAGAAACGGTTTCGACCCAAGTCACAGAGTAATGAGGTGGGAAACGTGGATAAAAAGGAGATTTTCTCACAAGTTAGTTCAATTGAAGAGCGAATTGGCGGTTTACACGATGAACTCCGTGGTTTAAAGGAACAGCTTGCGCTACTCATTGAGGAGAACCACTATTTAAAGGTGGAGAATGAAAATTTGAGAAAACGCCTTGATGAAACAGTTGAACAAGAAGAAGCGATTGAAGAAAGAGATCCTACGAAGAAGAAACCAGTAGGTGAAGGGTATGATAATTTAGCTAGGTTGTATCAAGAAGGGTTCCACATTTGTAGTACGGATTACGGTAGTATCCGTAAAGATGATTGTCTCTTTTGCTTATCATTTTTTAATCAAAAATAATCGAACAGCATTTAGGATGACTCAAAAGTGTTTGATCATCTGTTTACAATAGAACCTGGCTAATTACATCAGGATTGTAGCAGAAGGTCTGGACACTTTATTGAAGAGTCATCCTCTTTTTTTTGAGGTAAGAAAGTATAAAATCGAAGGTGTCTAGCCCAGCGCCCAGTGACTATCGAGACTTCGCTCTCCTCCTTGCGATAAATCAACTTCGGCTCATTAACATTTCACCGTGTTTCCTTTATCTCATACGGTGTGCCCCAGTCCGTACCTCGCTAAACGGGCGCTTGGGCTTTTTTTGTATCTATTTATGTAATTGTTAGTGTTAGTGTACAATAGGACTAACGCAATGAAATTTGGAGGAAGTAATGGTTACAATACATACGAGTGAAAGAATAGATTATTTACCGGACCGGTCCTTGCAAATCATACAGGCTAGTGATGTATTCTCGTTTTCAATTGATGCAGTTTTACTTGCGAAGTTCGCTTATGTTCCGATCCAAAAAGGAAAGATTATCGATTTATGTACAGGAAACGGGATCATACCACTTATGTTAAGTACAAGAAGTAAAGCTGCGATTACTGGTGTGGAAATTCAAGAAAGGTTGTTTGATATGGCTGCTCGGAGTAATGAACTTAATCAACTTTCCAGTCAGATCAATTTTGTTCAAGCCGATATTAAGTCATTGCCTCAAGAAATTTTAAGTCAAGAATATGATGTAGTCACATGCAACCCACCTTATTTTGAGAAAAAAGAATTATCGGATCGAAATGTAAATATGCATTTTCAAATAGCACGGCATGAGATTTATTGTACATTAGAAGATGTTGTTCAGGTTTGTTCAAAATTAGTAAGACAAAAGGGAAAGGTTGCTCTCGTTCATCGACCAGAAAGGCTCACGGATATTTTTGAGCAGATGAGGAAATATCGAATTGAGCCTAAACGAGTTCAGTTTGTTCAGCCGAAAGCCAATAAAGAAGCCAATATCGTCCTTGTTGAAGGAATAAAAGACGGGAAACCAGGCGTTAAATGTTTACCGACAATTGTCGTCTATGAAGATGAAAAAACGTATACGAAGGAGTTTCAAGCCATTTATTATGGATAATCATTATGTATATATGATTCGTTGCCAAGATGGCTCGCTCTATACAGGCTATACCAATAATATTGAGCGTAGAATCCAAATGCACGAAGCTGGAAAAGGAGCAAAGTACACTCGTGGGAAGGGCCCATTTGTACTAGAATTCTGTCAGGAATATTGGACGAAAAAGGAAGCAATGCAATCAGAATATGCGATCAAACAACTTTCAAAACGAGAAAAAGAGCGTTTAATACAAGAAGGGAAGTTAAATGATGTGGCAGCAAAAGAGCTTTGAAGAAAGAGAAGGTATAGGAAGTTTGTATTTAATACCAACTCCTATCGGTAACTTAGAAGATATGACGTTTCGAGCGGTCAAAATTTTAAAAGAGGTAGATGTCATTGCAGCAGAAGATACGAGACAAACGAAAAAATTATGTCTCCATTTTGAAATCGATACTAAACTTGTAAGTTATCATGATCATAATAAAAGAGGCAGTGGGGAGAAGTTACTCCAAACTTTAAGAGAAGGACGAAATGTGGCTTTAGTGAGTGATGCGGGAACCCCTGCTATTTCAGATCCGGGATATGAACTCGTTGTAGATTGTCTAGCAGAAGAAATTTCAGTTATTCCTTTACCAGGAGCAAATGCAGCCATTACGGCTCTGATTGCATCAGGACTTAATACACAGCATTTTTACTATTATGGCTTTTTAAATCGACAAAAAAAAGAGCGAAAAAAGGAATTAGAGCAATTAAAGAATATTCAAGTGCCAATTATCTTTTATGAATCTCCTCATCGTTTAGAAGAAATGTTAAAGCATGTATTAGAACAATTAGGTGATAGGAATATAGCCATTTGTCGCGAATTAACTAAGAGATACGAAGAATTTATTCGTGGAACGATATCTGAAGTAATTGAATGGTGTCAATCTTCCCAGGTTAGAGGAGAATTTTGTGTCGTTGTGGATGGAGCAAGTGAATTTCAGCTAACAGAAGACGTATGGTGGGAAAACCTTTCAATTAATGAACATGTCGAACATTATATAGAGAAGCAGATGAGTAGTAAGGAAGCTATTAAGGAAGTAGCTAAAGAAAGGCAGTTGCCAAAGCGGGATGTATATGCAGAATACCATAAGTAACAGAAAGAAGGCTCTGCATTTGCAGAGCCACGTTTTTTATATCAATTTATTTATTAGTTTTTTCTAAGTAACTAGAAAGCTCATCAATGATTGCTTTAGCACCTTGAGGACTTAAGATGATTTTTCCGTCTGCAATTGAAAGGTTATCATCAGATACTTCCCCAGTAATTTGACAAGTCATATTTGGCTTATATTTCTTTAAAATAATACGGTCGTTATCCACATAAATCTCTAATGCATCTTTCTCTGCAATATCAAGTGTACGACGAAGCTCGATTGGAATAACCACCCGTCCTAACTCATCAACTTTACGAACAATACCTGTAGATTTCATGTTCTTTTCTCCTCCCAATGTATGGTTATATCTTGTTTTATTGATGTCATTTTTCGACAAAATTCTTTATAAACCAAGAATACCAGTGTTTCCAAAACAAGTCAATTTATTTTTTTTACAAAATTAAGTATATTGCTAGTAATTTTTTCTAATTTGTATGTTAGATTGTTGTATAACAAGGGTTTTAAAATGAGAGGTGAGTATAGTTGTTAGAAGTGCCAAGACATTTTATAGAAAAAATGACAAAATTGGATAATGAACTAAGGATGAAATATGGAAATAAGCAAAGGATTAATTCGACAATTCGACAAAGTTTATTCGACAAAAACGGACAGTTTCGACAAATGTCTCAAAATGAAGCTGACTTTTTGTCGAACTGGATTGGGGAGCTTGAAGTAGTAGCTGTTGATGGGTCTGTCAACCAGACGAAAGGTGAATATCCTCATGTTATCTATTTCTTTCAAGCATTGGCACGAACCATTAGAGGAGTAGAAGAGTGGGAATTTGATCTATACACTCCTTTGCTAGAAGAGATCATAGAAACAAGTGAAGAGGAAATTCAAAGTCAAAAGCGAGTCCGTTCATCAAAAATGGCTGAATTAGAATTGATGGTTGCTAAAGCGATGATGGAACAAGGAGCTATCAAACTTATTTTAATGGATGGTTCACTCACACATTACGCCATTGATGCACCAAAGCTTTGGCAAGAGGTAAGAGATCTGGCGCTGTTGAACAATGTTCTTATTGCCGGTGTGACAGAGGAAGTGGGTACAAGCTTCTTGTATCAAGTTTTAGAGCTGGAGTTTAATGAGGCACAGGGTCAACAGTTGGTGTATGACCGAGATCTGTTGTTTGGTGTATTAAAGCAAGGTGAGATGTTGTTTCTTGAAAAGGTTCAACATAAACCTCAAGTTCATACAGCATGGCTGAGACCCTCGACGGATCCAGCGGTAATTGGTGTTGATGTATTAATTGAACAAACAGAAGAAATCAATCGAATTTGTGATTTTATTTTCTCGATTACTCCGAAAGAGGGAAGAGGAATTCCCTTATTTTTAGATATGGTTGATCGAGATGTCCGCATTACTGATAAGTTAGTAGAAGCTTTAGTTGAACAGTATATTGATCCAGAACTTACTCGACGTTTATTCTCACCGAAACGAACACATAGATTATATTAGTAAAAGGGAGAGGGTAGTATGCAAGTTGTTGGTATAACAACACAACATGAAATATATATCGTTTCAAAAGAACATAAATTTAGAATCAATGAAATTTTACTCATTGAAGATGATAGACTTGGAAATCCAATGGGTGAAGTCGTCGAAACCTTTTCCTATAATCGCTTTATTCCGATGGGGTATGATAAAGGAATTGTTGATGCACAAGTGTTAAAGACGCTAGAACAGCTTGGGTATGATATTGGTGCTGATGAGATTAATCTTTCTAAAGTGAGATTATTTGAAGAAGCGATTCAACCGATTCAAACGGGTGCTTCTGTAAGGACTCCTGAATTTGCAGAAGTTAAACATTTCTTAGTAAAAGTACAACCTCAAGACGGTTTAGTGTTAGGTGAAATAAGGAGTACAGATCATTTAATGGAATCGTTGCCTTCTGAACTCAAGCAGCTTATGAAAATTCAAGAGCAAGAAGTGGAACGTGACCAAAATGGAGTACCTTTTATTTTTGATATAAAAGCGATGCAACAATACCCGCATATCGGTGTGTTTGGTGGATCTGGTTCTGGAAAATCCTTTGGTTTACGAGTGATGTTGGAAGAAATTATGAAACAATCGATTCCTACAATCGTGTTTGACCCTCACTTTGAAATGAATTTTAGTCATGTATCAGACGGATTGAATGGAGCAGATTATTCTAATAAATACGTATCTGTTCAAATTGGAAGAGATGTAGGGGTTGATTTTAGTTCTTTAACAACAAGAGATATTGAACGTCTCCTCGGTGCTGCTGGTTCTTTAACGGAATCGATGGTCAATGTAATTCAAAGTGTACATAAGCGAAAAGACAGCTACCAATCATTTAGTGACCGCATTGCTAATCTAGTGGATGCTTTAGAGTTAGGTAAACAGAAAGTAGAAGCATTTATTTATGATGGCAATGGTTTGTCCCGTGAGCAACTGGAACAATATGATACGTATCAAAAGCTATTAAATCAGTTTGGCAGCTTGCCTTTGTCTTCGGTAAAAGGAATTCAGTGGCGTTTAAATCGGTTATATCAATCTGGTTTGTTTCAACATAATATCCGTGCCATTGAAGATGGCTTGAATAGTGGTAAATTAGTAGTCATCCAAGGTTCGGTTTGGCTATTGCAAGTATTCTCCAGCTTTGTGATTGGAGTACTTTATACGAAAAGAAGAACGTATAGAGATGCTAAACTTCAAAATGAACAAGGAACCTTTTTCCCTCCATTTGTGATCGTTACAGATGAGGCTCATAATTTTGCTCCGAAAGGATATGATGCTCCTGCCAAAAGTGTTTTAAAAGAAATAGCGCAAGAGGGTCGAAAATATGGTGTGTTTCTTATTTTTGCAACACAACGACCGACTCTATTAGATGAAACGATCACAGCTCAATTAAACTCAAAGTTTGTTTTCCGGACGGTTCGTGGTACAGATATACAAACAATAAAGGAAGAAACCGATTTAACACACGAAGAAGGAAAAAGATTGCCGTATTTGCGTTCTGGAGATGTCTTTGTTTCGTCAGCCATATTTGGAAGAACGCTTGCGATCAGAATTCGCCTTGCAGATACGACGAGCCCACACGTACTAAATCCTTTTGATGAATTAAAGGTAATGAATGAGCAGGATGATGCAGATATACTAGAGGTGTTACAGTCTTTACTCCCATTATCAGAAACAGCATTAATTCGTCATACCGATGAGATCAATCAGGATCTGGGGAAAAGCTGGGATGTTGCTCAACTCAAAAGAGAGTTAGAACAATTAGCAGAAAAAGGAAAACTAAAAAAGGTCAAAAATCCATTTGCAACAATCTATGATCGACCTTGACATTAGCTGTATTTATTCGGTATATTTTTTGGTGAGATGTGGAAGAACTTAAATGTAAAGAAATGAATATTCTTTCCAATGAACGGATGAGTATAATAGGTCGACTATTTAGCAAGGAAGCTAAGACAGAGAGCTGGGATAGCTGGGAACCAGTATAGTCACTATTAGAAGATGGTCCAGTGAGGAATTGCTTTCGAGTTAGACACTAATAAGGGAGCAACGTACTCTAGCGTTACTAGAGAAGTCAAACGACTTATTGAGCCTATTCTTGTGAAAGAATGGGGAAATAGGGTGGTACCACGTGAGTTCGCTCTCGTCCCTTGCTGGATGAGGGCTTTTTTATATGTTCAGCTCCTTTCTTAAACAGTACATAAAGGGTAACGATTACCTAAAACCAATTTTAGTTTGAGTAAAGGTGGAACACAAGGGTGTTATTGTAAAGTTTTATTGAAGAATTTGAAAGGAATAAAGAAAAAATTAACTAAGTGGAGGACATTTTAAAATGAGTGAGAAGAAGACATTTTATATTACAACACCAATTTATTATCCGAGTGATAAGCTGCATATTGGTCATGCTTATACAACAGTAGCCGGAGATGCGATGGCTCGTTATAAGCGTTTACGTGGCTATGATGTCATGTATTTAACAGGTACTGATGAGCATGGTCAAAAAATCGAACGAAAAGCAGAAGAAAAAGGCGTAACACCGCAACAATTTGTGGATGAAATTGTAAGTGGTATTCAAGATTTATGGAAGAAACTTGATATCTCATATGATGACTTTATTCGTACGACAGAAGACCGACATAAAGACGTAGTTGCTAAGATTTTCGAACAATTACTCGCTCAAGGTGATATTTATTTAGATGAGTATGAAGGATGGTACTCCATTCCAGATGAGACTTTTTACACGGAACACCAACTCGTTGATCCAGTTATGGAAGATGGTAAAGTAGTCGGTGGAAAAAGTCCGGATAGCGGGCACCCTGTAGAAAAAGTCCGTGAACAATCGTACTTTTTCCGTATGAGTAAATATGCTGATCGTTTGTTGGAGTTCTATGAGGATAATCCGCAGTTTATCCAACCAGAGTCACGAAAAAATGAAATGATTAATAACTTCATTAAACCGGGACTAGAAGATTTAGCTGTGTCTCGTACTTCGTTTGAATGGGGCGTAAAAATTCCGAGTAACCCAAAACATGTAGTCTATGTTTGGATTGACGCGCTTTCTAACTATATTACAGCTCTCGGTTATGGAAATTCGAATGATGAGAAATATAAACAATACTGGCCAGCAGATGTTCATCTTGTCGGGAAGGAAATTGTTCGTTTCCACACGATCTATTGGCCAATTATGCTAATGGCCCTTGATTTACCATTACCGAAAAAAGTGTTTGGTCACGGTTGGTTACTAATGAAAGATGGCAAGATGTCAAAGTCCAAAGGAAATGTTGTCGATCCGGTACCATTAATTGACCGCTACGGCTTAGATGCACTTAGATACTATTTATTACGAGAAGTTCCATTTGGTTCAGATGGCGTATTCACGCCGGAAAGCTTCGTAGAACGAGTCAATTACGATTTAGCGAATGATCTCGGTAATTTATTAAATCGTACGGTGGCAATGATTAATAAGTACTTTGATGGGCAACTCCCTTCTTATGTGAAAGACGGGACACCGTTTGATTCAAGTTTAGTCGAGCTTGTAGATGCTACAGTTGAAAAAGTGGAAAATGCAATGGAAGATATGGAGTTTTCCGTTGCACTTTCAGCGATCTGGCAGCTTGTAAGCCGAACAAATAAATACATTGATGAAACACAACCTTGGGTATTAGCAAAGAACGAAGATGAAAAGGAAAAGCTGGGAGCTGTTATGTATCACCTGGCTGAGTCTTTACGATATATCTCCATTTTAATTCAGCCGTTTATGACAGAAACACCGAAAAAAGTTTGGCAGCAATTAGGTTTAGCTGAAAACATCACAACGTGGGATTCAATCCAAGTATTTGGCCAAATTCCTTCTGGGACGACTGTATCCAAAGGTGAGCCTATTTTTCCACGTCTCGACGTTGAAGAAGAAGTGAAGTATATTGTTGAAATGATGGGCGGTTCACTAGTAAAAGATGAACCAAAACCTGAGGTAACTAATAGTGAGGTCGAGGAAACAGAAGAAATTACAATTGATGACTTTATGAAAGTGGATTTACGTGTTGCAGAAGTTATCAAAGCAGAGCCTGTGAAAAAAGCAGATAAGTTATTAAAAATTCAGCTTGATCTCGGCTACGAGCAAAGACAAGTGGTTTCTGGTATAGCGAAATATTATTCTCCAGAAGATTTAGTCGGTCGTAAAGTCATTTGTGTGACGAATTTAAAACCAATAAAACTTCGTGGTGAAATGTCTAAGGGAATGATTTTAGCTGCTTCTGAAGGGGATCAACTTACACTTGCTTCAGTTGACCAGTCAATGCCGAACGGAGCAAAAGTAAAATAATAGCAAACGATAATCAGGGTTAGGGTAAGCTTTTAGATGACAGCTTACTCTTTCCCTTTTTTAAAAAATGATGATACTAACATTGTTTTATTGAGATAATAATTAGTTTCACTAGTATATTTAGACAACGAGAGGATGATAAAAGTATGTTATTTGATACACATGTCCACCTTAATGCGGATCAGTTTGAAGAAGACCGAGCGGAAGTGATCCAGCGTGCGCAAGAAGCTGGAGTCACTCACATGGTGGTTGTTGGCTTTGATGAGAAGACGATAAAAGGAGCTCTACAAATCGCTGAGAAGTATGAGAACATATACGCAGCTGTAGGATGGCACCCAGTGGACGCAATAGATATGACTGATCAGCACTTAGCCTTATTAGAGGAGCTCGCTGCACATCCGAAAGTAGTTGCCTTAGGTGAAATGGGTCTGGATTACCATTGGGATAAGTCGCCAAAAGACGTTCAGAAAGAAGTATTTCGAAAACAAATTCGTTTAGCAAAAAAAGTAAACCTGCCAATCATTATTCATAACCGTGAAGCGAGTCAAGATATTGTTGATATTCTAAGAGAAGAAGAAGCTTCACAAGTCGGTGGGATTATGCATTGCTTTAGTGGAAGTGTTGAAATTGCAAAAGCTTGCCTGGATATGAACTTCCATATCTCTTTTGGTGGACCTGTAACTTTTAAAAATGCGAAGAAACCTAAAGAAGTGGCTGTTGAAGTACCTTTAGATCGTTTGTTAATTGAAACGGATTGTCCATATTTAGCACCACATCCGTATCGTGGGAAGCGAAATGAACCAGCATATGTTGAACTCGTTGCCAAACAAATTGCTGAATTAAAAGAAATGACATATGAGGAACTGACACAACAAACAATGGACAATGCTAAAAAGTTATTTAACATAATTTGATAGAATATTCTGTCGTATTTTGAGAGGGCTTGTCTAAATTTTCTTTAGTTCGTATGAGTTCTACAATGAAGCGGGCTTGCATACATTGAACTTGTCGATAAATATTTGTTTCCTTCAGGCGGATTTTTATGGATAATAGTTGTTATGAGGGAAACAAATTAACATTATACTAGTTGACAAAAGGAGGTGAAGTGTTTATAATTCGTACCTTAAGAAGGGGGAAGATTAAACATGGAACCCAGTAGGATAAGCTTGCTTTTTTCTAACCTAAATTTTGGGAAAAAGCTGACGATCTCCATACTATGTTTTGTCCTAGTTATCGGGACAATGAGCTTTGCAATCTATGAAACAACGAAAGCGAATGTAACGGTAACTGCAGATGAAGAAGAAGTGACAATTCGCACTCATGCCAATACTGTTGCAGAGGTAATGGAAGAACTTGGATTCGTTGTAGGCGAATACGATGAGTTAGAACCAGCTATAAGTGAAAAGATTACAGGAAATATGTCCATAAGTTGGAAATTAGCTAAAGAAATCAATGTAGCTATCAACGGTGATGAAAAGCTGGTCTGGACAACTGCTGATAATGTAGAAGATTTAATTGCTGAATTAGATATTACGGTTAAAGAACATGATAAAATCAGTCCTAGCTTAAATACAGAAATTCAACCTGAAATGAATGTTACGTATGAATCTGCTTTTATGGTAAGAGTCAAAAGTGACGGGGAAGAACATGAAGTATGGACAACTTCGACTACTGTCGCTGACTTTTTAGAAAGAGAATCGATCGCCATAGGTGAGCTGGATCGAGTTGAACCAGCTTTGGAAGACGTACTTAATAGTGAACAAGAAATTAAGGTAGTTAGAGTAGAAAAAGTCACCGATGTAGTGGAAGAGACTGTAGCATTTGCCACAGTAACGAAAAATGACAGTTCGTTACAAAAAGGAAAAGAGAAAGTTGTAGATTCGGGGCAAAGTGGTCTTGTTGAAAAGCATTATGAAGTTGTCTTAGAAGATGGAAAGGAAGTCTCTAGGGAACTCATAAAAACAGAGACGACAAGAGAGAGTAAGGATCGAGTAGTCGCAGTAGGCACACGTCAACCGACTCCGACCGTTTCTCGTGGAAGTTCTCCAACACAAACTTCAACTAGTCAGTCAAGCCCAAGTCAATCTAGCCCAAGTGGTAAAACACTAAGGGTATCAGCAACTGCTTATACTGCTAATTGCAGTGGTTGCAGTGGTATTACAGCAACTGGTATTAATTTAAAAAATAATCGTAATATGAAAGTCATTGCGGTCGATCCTAATGTCATTCCTCTCGGATCAAGAGTCCATGTCGAAGGTTATGGTACAGCTATAGCTGGTGACACAGGCGGTGCGATCCGCGGGAATAAAATTGATGTTCATGTTCCGACCAAAGCGGATGCATATAACTGGGGAAGAAGGACAGTGACGATTACCATTTTAGATTAACTCGATGAGCACAGAGACCTCTCTGTGCTTTTTCTGTTTGCTATCATAAATAGATAAGCGAATAAAGATAAATACTAACAAAAAAAACGGAAGCCGTCGTTAAGTAGCGTAAGGACTGGAGGGCCTCGAGCCGATGGTATGGTACTTATAGTTAGTCAAGGAATGTCCCAGGCAGCACCACAGATAGACCTAGATGCATCTCGGTGTGAACTCGCATCGCATGCATGTTTTTTTAAAGTTGGAATCATTTAGCGGACTGAGAGGACGTTATTTTACCGGAAACCACCATATTTCAGTACTTGGCGGACTGAGAGGCCCTTATTTGATAAAAATCACGTAAAAACAGCATGAATATGAGTAAATAAGGGCCTCAGAGTCCGCTTAAACTCAAAAGAGCAGCTTTTGGCAAAAAATAAGGGCCTCAGAGTCCGGTATTTCAAGCTCAACGACGTAAATTAGGATTGTAGAGGCAAAGATAAGCTAGTCGTTCTAAAACAAACAAGCAAGGCGACAGGTGCCATGTTTGTCAGCGCCACCGAACGGTCGGTCGCTGTAACTAACATCACATTAGAGGTCCTGTGCAGATGTCGCTTCCCTGCTAAATACTAAAATACAGGTAAGATACCTGTAGGTAACCCCACTCAAAACAGTGCTGTGCATTCGGCAGTATGAGGTAGGAATAGATGTTAAATCTATTTTAATATTTGTCTTTACTTATTAGACGTTCTATACTATAAAAAGTTTCATTTTTTCGGAGGATTTTTTATGAAAATTAAAGAAGTAATCGTCGTTGAAGGGAGAGATGACACGGTTGCGGTTCAACGTGCGGTTAATGCAGATACGATTGAAACGAACGGATCAGCGATTGGAGAAGCGGTCATTCACCGGATTCAATTAGCCCAAGCCCGTAGAGGTGTCATTATTTTAACCGACCCAGATTACCCAGGAGAGCGCATCAGGCATATTGTAAGTCAACGGGTTCCAGGTTGTAAGCATGCTTTTTTACCTAAAGTGGATGCCATTTCAAAGAGAGGAAACGATTTAGGAGTTGAAAATGCAACTCCCGAAGCTATTCGCCAAGCTTTAGCTAATGTAAAACAAGAGTTTGAAAACCCGCAAGAAGAAATTACATGGCAGGATCTGATTGATGGCGGGCTGATTGGAGGGCCTCAATCTCGTGACCGCAGAGAACGGATTGGATTGGCTCTTAAAATTGGTTACGCTAACGGGAAACAACTACATAAACGACTGCATGTTTTTCAAATTACAAAAGAAGAATTTTCACAAGCGTTACAACAGGTGCTTGAGGAGGAAAATAATGAATAAAGATATTGCAACACCGATACGAACGAGAGCTATACTAGAGAAATATAAGTTTTCATTTAAGAAAAGTTTAGGGCAAAACTTTTTAATCGACTTAAACATATTAGCACGTATTCTAGATGCTGCAGGCGTGAATGAACAAGTTGGAGCGATTGAAATAGGGCCAGGAATAGGGGCTCTTACAGAACAATTAGCAAAGCGTGC
The DNA here is from genome assembly GCF_057473385.1 of Alkalihalobacterium sp. TH-98. Taxonomy (NCBI): domain Bacteria; kingdom Bacillati; phylum Bacillota; class Bacilli; order Caryophanales; family Bacillaceae; genus Alkalihalobacterium; species Alkalihalobacterium sp. TH-98. Next base: position 17,804 of record NZ_JBYCKM010000049.1, read on the forward strand.
TGATAAAGTGGTAGCTTTTGAAATCGATCAACGTCTACTCCCGGTTTTAGGTGATACGCTTTCGCCATATGATAACGTAAAAATTATTCACTCAGACGTCCTAAAAGCAGATGTAAGCCAAGTTATGAGGGAGGAGTTTAAAGAGGGACAAGACGTAATGGTTGTCGCTAATCTCCCGTATTATGTAACGACTCCTATACTGATGAAGTTACTAGAAGAAAAGCTACCGATTAAAGGAATTGTTGTTATGATACAAAAAGAAGTAGCTGATCGAATTGCAGCAAAGCCAGGCTCCAAAGATTATGGTTCTTTATCAATTGCTGCTCAGTATTATGCAAAGGCTGAAACTGTTTTTACCGTTCCCAAAACGGTCTTTGTTCCTCAACCGAATGTTGAGTCTGCTGTATTAAGATTGACCATTCGTGAGGAGCCGCCTGTTGAAGTTGAAGATGAAAGTTTCTTTTTCCAAGTGATAAGATCAAGTTTTGCTCAACGTCGGAAAACGATTTTTAATAATCTAACTCATCATTTTGGAAAAGATCATAAAGAACATATTGAATCAGCGTTGACAAATGCAGATGTCGATCCGAAGCGTCGTGGAGAAACACTCTCTATTGAAGAATTTGCACAATTAAGTAACGAATTGATCGGATTATTAAAGGTTAAATGATTTAGGCTGGTAACTAAAAACTGAAGCACCCTTTCACTCCTTCTCACATAGGCTAATTGGTGAGGAGGAGTTTTTTATGAAGTTGAAGGTAGGGCAGATTGTAGGCCGGAAATCATATCAATGTGATATTTTATTTCGGATTTCTTCTATAAACGATAATGTTGCAGAATTGTATGGAGAAGATGTGCGTCTCGTTGCAGATGCACCTTTAGACGATTTAGTTGCTATTAGTGAAGATGAGCATAGAGAAAGAAGAAAAAAGGAGAAAGAAAAAGAGGATAACTGCTATTATCTGTTTCGCCAAGATAGTCGTGTCATAAAAAAGCGAGGCGATTATGAAGCGACATCAGGTTATAGTACCGAACCTTCCTATTTTGAAATTCGAGGTCGAGTCCTCCATATTGATGGAGACTCGATGTATTTAAGAAAGTGTATGGAGCTTTATGAAAAACTAGGTGTGCCTGTTTACGGTGTGCATGTGGTTGAAAAAGAGATGCCTCAACAAATCGATTCTCTTTTAGAAATGGTACGACCTGATATTTTAGTTGTAACAGGTCATGATGCCTATTTAAAAACAAGAGGAAATCAAAAAGATATAAAAGGATACCGTCATTCCAAGTATTTTGCAGAAACGGTTAGGATAGCCCGTAAAAGGGTTCCAAGCCTCGACGATCTCGTAATATTCGCAGGAGCTTGTCAGTCCCACTTTGAAACATTAATTAAAACTGGTGCAAATTATGCGAGTTCTCCGGACCGTATCAACATTCATGCGTTAGACCCCGTTTATATCGTTGCAAAAATCAGCTTAACGCCGTTTATGGACCAAGTCAATGTATGGGATGTATTGAAGAATACAATTACTGGCGAGCGTGGACTTGGAGGAATAGAAACGAAAGGTTTTATGAGAAGAGGTATGCCAATCTCTGAATACGAAGACGAACAATAAGTGTCGAATGGTGTCTACGTACCTTTTTAGCTTATAGTTGCAATCAAAATCCTTGTAACTATAGGCTGTGATGAGGGCGAGGCACTTTTCGTTTATACGTATTGAAAAATCATACATATATTTAGAAAAATGAGGAATAATACCATTGTATTAAAGATGTTAGAAAAAAAGTACATGCAGTCAAATAAATATTATTGACAAAATTCTTGTCTAATTGATATAATTTTAAATTTATTTGACAAAAAATGTTGGATCATGTATACTATTGTATAGTGAGGTGGGGTGTTTAAATGGCGAAAACGTTGCTGGATATTAAACGTGAACTGGATGAAAATGTTGGAAAACGGATTGCGATTAAGGCAAATGGTGGAAGAAGAAAAACCATTGAACGGACAGGCTTTTTAGAGGAAACATATCCATCTGTATTTATTATTAAACTCGATGAACAGCAAAATGCTTTTGAGCGAGTATCGTATAGTTATGCAGATATCTTGACAGAGACAGTAGAACTTACGGTTTTTGAGGAAGAAGAAAAAGGGCATTCTGTGCAAGTATAATCGTAGGAATGTCATATTATTATAAATTAGCTTTCCGGGTCCAATCGGAAGGCTATATTTATTTTCTGATAAAAAATGATACATAGAAGAGAATTTCATATTTGTGCCTAGAAAGACTCATAATATAAACGTCTCACCATCTAACTTAGACAACAAAGGAGTTGTTTTACCATGGGCAGAAGACGAGGGGTTATGTCGGATCGCTTTAAAGAAGAGCTTGCGAAGGAGCTTGGCTTCTATGATGTCGTCGAACAAGAAGGATGGGGCGGCATTCGTGCTCGCGATGCTGGTAATATGGTAAAAAGAGCTATTGAAATTGCTGAAAAACAATTGGTAGCTAAGCAACAGAATTAGATGGGAGACAGCCGGAGCATTCGCTTCGGCTTGTTTCATATTTTGAAAAGATATCTTGCTCCAGCGTCTAGCGACTAGCGAGCATTCCCTTACCGCCTTACGAGAAGTTAACACTGGATGACTATCGTTCACTGTGTTGCGCTTACTTTCCGGCGTAAGGACTGGAACCTCAATAGTTTAATTTATTTGTTCTATGCGGACTGAGAGGCCCTTATTCTGATTAAAACATCAAATTTGGATATTTCCCGGACTCATAGGCCTTTATTTAGTCAAAATTACTTAAAAATATCATTAATATTAGTATATAAGGGCTTATGAGTCCTCTAAATCAAAAGTAACTAGATTTTCGACAAAAATAAGGGCCTGTGTGTCCGCTAACTTAAAATCGAGAGGATGCCTCGAAACAATAAAAGGCTTACGTTGGAACCGTCGCTAAACGGTCGTTCGGCTTATTTTATAAAAATAATGTTCGATTTGTCATTTAGTTATTGAAAATGGTAAAATAACGTAAGTGTTTGGAATTCGGTCAAGGTAGAAGGTGGATTAGGGTGGAGTTAAAAATATCGGTGAAGGCACCTGCTAAAATTAATTTATCATTAGATGTTCTAAGGAAAAGAGAAGATGGTTATCATGAAGTAGAAATGGTGATGACAACTGTTGACTTGGCAGATCGTATCGACCTTGTACATTTGGAGACAGATCAAATCATTGTCGATGTATCTGAAGGCTTTGTTCCTAACGATGAACGGAACCTCGCTTATCAGGCAGCTAAAATCTTAAAAGAGCGTTACAACATTAATAAAGGTGTTTCAATATACATAACAAAACGTATACCTGTCGCAGCTGGACTAGCAGGCGGCAGCAGTGATGCTGCAGCAACGTTAAGAGGACTTAATGAGTTATGGCAATTAAATCTTTCTCTTGATGAACTTGCTTCGATCGGTACGGAAATCGGTTCAGATGTTGCCTTTTGTGTTTATGGAGGAACTGCTTTAGCTACAGGTAGGGGCGAAATCATCGAAAGGATTCCTTCTCCGCCACCTTGTTGGGTCGTTTTAGCAAAGCCCCCAATAGGAGTTTCTACGGCTGAGGTTTACGGAAAGCTTAAAGTTGATCACATTACCCATCCAGATACGAAAGCAATGGTAAAGGCGATTGAGGAAAAAAACTTTACTGAGATATGCTCGTTACTACATAACGTCCTAGAAGATGTGACCTTTAAAGCTTATCCAGAAGTTAAGCATATTAAAGCACAAATGGAGCGCTTTGGAGCGGACGGCGTCCTTATGAGTGGAAGCGGGCCGACCGTCTTTGGGCTTGTTCAAAAAGAATCTCGATTAAATCGTATTTATAACGGTCTTCGAGGATTTTGTAGCAATGTATATGCCGTTCGTTTAATTAGTCAACAACACCTTGATAAAAACCGTACAAAAGTGTAATATTTATTTATAAATATTCGGATTTTGGTTGGAGGGTGCAATGAAAAAGCTAAGAAGAAGTGGTAGGTTAGTTGATATGACTAACTTTTTGTTACAAAATCCACATAAACTCATTTCATTAACTCACTTTTCGGAACGATATCAATCTGCTAAATCTTCCATTAGTGAGGATTTGGGGATTGTTAAAGAAATTTTTGAAGAACAGGGAATTGGTTCTTTACTTACGATACCGGGAGCGAGTGGCGGCGTGAAATATATGCCTATGGTAACAGTCGAGCAAGCGAAGGAGTATACAGAAGAACTGAATGCTCAATTATCGAAAGCTGATCGGCTTTTACCTGGTGGTTATTTATATATGATGGATGTATTAGGACAACCTCGAATTATGAACAATATCGGTCGACTTTTTGCTGCTGTTTATGGAAATGTTAAAATTGATGCAGTTATGACTGTAGCAACGAAAGGAATTCCTTTAGCTTATGCCGTTGGGAGTCATCTAGATGTTCCTGTTAGTATTGTTCGTAGAGACCATCGAGTAACAGAAGGATCGATGGTTAGTATTAATTACGTCTCAGGTTCATCCAAACGGATACAAACGATGTCGCTCGCACGAAGAAGTCTTTCACCAGGATCGAATGTTCTTATTATCGATGATTTTATGGTAGCTGGTGGGACTGTACGAGGAATGATGGACTTACTGGCAGAGTTCCAAGCAAATGTAGTTGGGATTGGTGTACTCGTTGAGTCTGAAGGCGAAGAAGAACGGCTAGTTGATAATTATATTTCAATTTCTAAAATATCGAATGTAGATATTCGAGAGAAAGAAATAAAAGTAGAGCCGGGAAATTATTTAAGTAAATTACAGGAGCGCATGAAGGAGGAAGTAAAATGAAAACAGTACACACAAGTGATGCACCACAGGCAATTGGGCCTTATTCACAAGGAATTATCGTAAATAATATGTTCTATAGCTCAGGACAAATTCCACTAACAGCAGAAGGCGATTTAGTCACGGGAAACGTCCAAGAGCAAACACACCAAGTTTTTAAAAATTTAAAAGCTGTTTTAGCTGCTGCAGGTGCTTCCTTAGATACGGTTGTAAAAGCAACTGTATTTATTAAAAACATGGATGACTTTCCACTTTTAAATGAAGTGTATGGTGAGTACTTTAGCACACATAAACCGGCACGTTCTTGTGTTGAAGTAGCGAGACTACCAAAAGACGTTCTAGTTGAAATTGAAGTTATTGCTTTAGTAAAATAAGCTTAGAAAAATAATAAATCAAGCTGACTCTAGTTTAGGTGTTCTGACTTCCCTTCTGGAAAGAAGAGTGAAGTATATTCCTATATCTAGGTCAGCTTTTTTATTGGTTTAACACATACGTTCTTAACCTCCGATTACAGTGCGAGGTAGAGGTTAGGCTCTTCGTTGAAGCGTGTAAAGTACAAAGCTTTAATGGACCGGTCTCCTTACTATCCAAACCTCATGTCAAAAGTAGATAGATATACGCTAAATTATGAACATTTTGTGAACAAATTTGTAAAACCAAAAAAAAATTATAATTTTCTTACAAAAAAAAAGGAAATGAAGAGGAAATGGCGAAATAAATAGATGTTGATTTACATTGAAAAAAGGTGGTGACATTCATGGAAGTGACAGATGTGAGACTACGCCGTGTCAACACGGAGGGACGTATGAGAGCGATTGCTTCAATTACGATCGATAACGAATTTGTTGTACATGACATTCGTGTAATTGATGGCAATAATGGATTATTTGTTGCAATGCCAAGTAAACGAACTCCGGATGGGGAGTTCCGTGACATTGCTCATCCAATTTCTTCACAAACTCGCGAAAAAATTCAATCTGCTGTTCTTGCTGAATATGAGCGAGCAGGTGAAACTGAAGGAGTCGAATTCGAAGAAGCTGGTGCCTAAACATAGGTTTAGATAGAGGCTGACTCAGACAAAAGTCAAGCAACTTTTCCCGTACTTTCAAGTGCTAGTAATAGTGCAAAGAGTACTAGTTGGGAAGAGAGCGGACATTTGTGAGTCAGCCTCTTTTGATTCTAATGACAAAATAAGTGACAAATCTGTGAAATTCAAATTACTGCATATTTGCGTACAGACTAACCAGTCACTGGCATTTCCCCTTGTTTTCCGACGTGATTTCCGACCTTAGTAAACGGAGTTTATCTTGAAATAAGACCGTATTTAAGATATATTCTTAATGGAATAAAACTGTGGAGGGTAAACATGAGCAATCGATTTGCGGTCATTTTAGCCGCGGGACAAGGAACACGTATGAAATCAAAGCTTTATAAAGTTCTACATCCTGTTTGCGGAAAACCGATGGTACAGCATGTTGTAGACCAAGTCAAGCAACTGCAATTTTCTGATATCGTCGTCATCGTTGGCCATGGTGCTGAGCTGGTAAAAACACAATTAGGTGAAGATGTAACCTATGCGCTTCAGGCAGAACAGTTAGGGACAGGTCACGCCGTGTTGCAAGCTGAACAGCTATTAGCAGCAAAAGAAGGAGTGACTGTTGTTTTATGTGGTGATACGCCTCTTGTGACAGCAGAGACGATCGAAGGTTTGCTTTCTTATCACGAACAAGAGAGTGCACTAGCGACTGTATTAACAGCTCATGCAGAGGACTCTACGGGATATGGACGAATCGTCCGAAACGAAAGTGGTCTGGTTGAACGAATTGTCGAGCATAAAGATGCTTCAGAGGAAGAAAAAACGATCCAAGAAATAAATACAGGTACGTACTGTTTTGATAACCAGGCATTATTTAAAGCGCTTCAAAATGTAGGAAATCAAAATGTGCAAGGGGAGTACTATCTTCCTGATGTCATTGAAATCCTAAAGGATGCTGGGGAAAATATTGCTGCTTATCAGACGCCTTCTTTCGATGAAACGTTAGGTGTAAATGACCGTGTAGCATTAGCTGAATCAGAACGGATTATGAAGGAACGGATTAATAAAAAGTGGATGAGAGAAGGAGTTACTATTATTGATCCTTCTAACACTTATATTTCTGCTGATGCTGAAATTGGGCAAGATACTATTATCTACCCAGGAACAATGATTATGGGGACGACAACTATTGGCAGTGACTGTGTAATTGGTCCTCAATCAGAAATTGTGGATAGTCAAATTGGTAATCAAACAACGATTAAACAATCGGTTGTCCATAAAAGCTCAATAGGAAATGAAGTCTCCATTGGCCCATTTGCTCATATTCGACCGTCATCTTCTATTCAAGATGAAGTACGGGTAGGCAACTTTGTCGAGATTAAGAAAACAACGATGGGGTTAAGAAGCAAAGCTTCCCATTTAAGTTATATCGGCGATGCCGAAATAGGTACAGATGTAAACTTGGGTTGTGGTTCAATAACCGTAAATTATGACGGTATAAATAAATATTTAACAAAGGTTGAAGATGGTGCGTTCATTGGTTGCAATAGCAATTTAATTGCTCCAGTTACAGTTGGGAAAAATGCCTATGTCGCTGCAGGTTCAACGATAACAGACGATGTACCAGGCGAAGCACTTTCTGTTGCACGGGCAAGGCAAGTGAATAAAGAAGGCTATGTATCAAAAATTAAAGATAAAAAGAAGAACGACTAAGTGGTTGGAGGTAAAACAACAATGCCCAAATATGGTGATCCAAGTTTAAAGGTATTTACATTAAATGCAAACCCAGAATTAGCTCATCAAATTGTCGAGCATATCGGAATTCCGATGGGAAAAAGCTCTGTCACAAGATTTAGTGATGGTGAGGTACAAATTAACATTGAAGAAAGCATCCGTGGTGGAGACGTTTTCTTAATTCAATCCACAAGTGCTCCAGCTAATGAGCATATGATGGAACTTCTTATTATGATCGATGCTTGTAAACGCGCATCAGCTAAATCGATCAACGTTGTATTACCGTATTACGGGTATGCACGTCAAGATCGTAAGGCCCGTTCGCGTGAACCAATTACAGCTAAACTTGTAGCAAACCTTTTAGAAACTGCCGGAGCTTCTAGAGTATTAACACTTGATTTACACGCAACACAAATTCAAGGATTCTTTGATATTCCTGTCGATCAGTTAATGGGTGTACCGATCTTAGCTGACTATTTTAAAGGCAAAGAATTAGATGATGTTGTTGTTGTATCTCCAGACCATGGCGGCGTTATTCGTGCGCGTAAACTTGCTGATCGTTTAAAAGCACCAATTGCGATTATTGATAAGCGCAGACCAAAGCCAAATGTAGCAGAAGTGATGAATATTGTTGGTAATATCGAAGGAAAAACAGCGATTATTATTGATGATATTATTGATACTGCAGGTACGATTACATTAGCAGCAAATGCTCTTGTAGAGCATGGAGCTAAAAATGTATATGCATGCTGTACTCACCCTGTACTTTCAGGTCCAGCAATTGAACGCATTCAAAACTCAAAAATTTGTGAACTTGTTGTCACGAACACAATTCCTTTGGGGGAAGAAAAGAAAATTGATAAAGTTACCGAATTGTCTGTTGCTCCATTAATGGCAGAAGCAATTATTCGAGTTCATGAAAACACGTCAGTTAGTACGTTGTTTGATTAAAAATTGTAAGGCTGCTTAGTTTATTCACTTTATTTGTTTGAATTACTATAAAAAGGGAAAACCTTATATAGAGGAATGAAAAACAAGTTAGAGGTGATTCGAATGGCAGTAGCACTTCAAGCAACAACACGTCCAGACTTGAAAAATTCAACAAAGAGGAAATTTAGGGAAGACGGCCAAGTTCCTGGGATATTATACGGGAAAAAAATTGAGAGTCAACCAATTGCCGTTGACCAAATTAACTTTGTAAAGTTAATAAGAGATGAAGGACGCAATTCTATTATTTCACTTGATGTAAATGGGAAGAAGCATGAAGTAATGGTGTATGATATGCAGGTCGACCCATTAAAAAATGAACTTGTTCACATTGATTTCTGTGCGGTCGATATGAGTTCTGAAGTCGATACAGAAGTAAAAGTTCATCTTGTAGGGGAAGCACCAGGTGTAGGTGAAGGTGGAATGGTATCTCATTTAGTTCACCAACTATCCATACGTGCATTACCTTCAGAGATTCCATCAGAAATTACAGTGGATATATCGAACCTGAATATTGGTGACTCTATCCAAGTGAAAGATATAATGGGTCAGCAGTCTGTAGAAATTACGAATGACCCTGAAGAAACGATTGTCACCGTTCTTGTACAACCAGCGGAACAGGAGTCCGGCCAAGTAGAGGAAGAAGGCGAACCTGAAGCTGTACAAGGCGATGAAGCACAAACAGAAGGAAATGAAGAGCAGTAAGAAACTAAAGGTATAGCCTACTTAAAGGTTATACCTTTTTCTAGAGAATAAAGGGGAAAACCTTTATAGCAGAATATAGAGTTGAGGAGTTGGAGAAATGAAGCTGATTGTCGGACTTGGTAATCCAGGGATAAAATATGAAAATACGAGACACAATGCTGGGTTTATGGTGATCGATGAATGTGCCAAATCGATGGGTATTGAACTAAGTGAAACGAAGTTCAAAGGTGTGTATGGCTCAGCGGTTATAGACGGAGAAAAAGTCTTTCTTTTAAAGCCGCTTACATATATGAATTTATCAGGAGAAAGTGTTCGTCCATTTATGGATTATTTTAAGATAGATCTTGAAGATGTACTTATTATATTTGATGATATGGATCTTCCGGTTGGACAAATCCGATTGAGGCAAAAAGGTGGCCATGGTGGTCATAATGGGATAAAATCATTAAATGCGCATTTAGGTACTAACGAATTTAAGCGTATTCGAATTGGTGTTGAACGCCCAGATCCAGGTGTGAGTGTCGTTAATCATGTACTTGGGACTTTTCGAGCGGAAGAGAAGGATGCACTTGATCAAGCGATAAGCAAAGCGACGGAAGCTTGTCGATTTTGGCTGAAAAATGAATTTCCAAATGTCATGAATCAGTATAATTAGAACTATGGATAAGTGCTGAATAGATTACCTTAATGTGGAGAGACTAGCAATAAGACTGTCAATCGTCAAGGAGGAAAATCTATGGCTATTCATTACCAATGTCGGCATTGTCAATTAGATCTAGGTAAGATAGAGGAACACACGCTCACATCTACACAATTAGGTTTTGATCACTTAAATGATGTGGAACGAAAAGAGATGCTTCATTATGATGGTAATGGCAATATCCATGTAAAAGTCATCTGTGAAGACTGTCAAGAAGCTTTAAATAGAAATCCAGATCTCCACCAACTTGAATCTTTTATTCAATAATGCAGTAAAATCAAAACAATGTTTTACAGCTTTGGTTGAAAAGCCAAAGCATTTTTCTATTGTAAGATCCCTGTCTACTAACAGTTTTATAATCCTAGGGATTTAAAAAGAAACATAAAATAAAAAAAAGGGAAATACGATTACTACATAGAAAATACAAAAGAACTGTAGAATAGGTACAACCATAGTATCAGTATGTTAATAATAGATGGTCGGAAGTAATAGGGGGAACATCCATGTTTGGCTTACAACAATATATATTAGAAAGTGACGAGATTAAAGCGGTTTCAACCAGTGTTGAAGCAGGACTTTCAGAGCAATTAATCACAGGGCTAACAGGTTCAGCAAGAACCCTGTTTTTATCGGCACTTTACCAGGATATTGAAAGTCCTCAGCTCGTTATCACTCATAATCTTTTTCAAGCTCAAAAATTATATGAAGACCTTTCCACACTTGTTGATAGCAGCAAAGTGTTTCTTTATCCTGTCAATGAGTTGATCTCATCTGAAATAGCAATAGCCAGTCCTGAAATGAGAGCTCAACGAATTGAAGTGTTAAATCAGCTTGTTAATGGGTATGATGGAATCGTTATTGTACCAATGGCAGGTTTCAGACGGTTATTACCACCTGCTCAATTATGGAGAGAAAGTCAATGTCATTTAAAAGTCGGTACAGACATTGATTTTGAGATATTACTGAAAAAATTAATAAAGATTGGCTACGTCCGAACAGACATGGTTGCTTCGCCAGGGGAATTTTCTATTCGTGGAGGAATAGTAGATATTTACCCCCTCACTGAAGAGCAGCCTATTCGCATTGAGTTTTTTGATACTGAAATCGATTCACTTCGTTATTTTAGTGTTGAAGACCAACGCTCACAAGGACAATTGGACGAGATTGTAATTGGTCCAGCGAACGAGCTAATCTTAGATGAAGAGCATTATGTTAAGGGTGCAGAGCGTCTGGAGGAAGGGTTGTCACAGACGTTAAAGAAAATAAAGAACAAAACAGTAAAAGAAAAAATCACTCAACATATATCCTATGAAGTGAGTCAATTAAGACAAAAGATTGCCTTCCAAGGTATGAACAAATACATGTCCTTATATTACGATGAAAAATCGACAATTCTTGATTATGCTAGCAAAAATAGTGTCATAATCATCGATGAGATTAGTCGTGTCCAGGAGATGGCGACAAATTTAGAAAAAGAGGAAGCTGAATGGTTAACCGCTCTGTTAGAACAAGGAGAAGTTATCTCAGATTTGGAAATGTCTAGATCATTTGAAGGTTTGTTAAACACAGGCAGGTTTCCAATCATTTACTTATCACTATTTCTAAAGCATGTACCTTCGACCAATCCAAAAAATATTGTCAATATTAATTGTAAGGCCATGCAAAACTTTCATGGGCAATTACATCTGCTCAAGACGGAGACCGATCGCTGGTTTAAATCGAAATGGACTGTCCTTTTTCTAGCGGCAAATAAAGACCGCGCTAAAAGGCTTCAACATGTTCTGGACGATTATAAAATAGAAGCAGAATTAATAGAGGAGAAGAGTCCGCTTTTACAAGGTAGAGCGCAAATTTTTACTGGGACTTTAAATAGTGGATTCGAGCTACCGCTTCAAAAGCTTGTTGTGATCACTGAAGAAGAAGTTTTTACAAAGAAAATAAAACGCTCGCAACGAAAACAGAAAATTTCTAATGCAGAACGAATTAAAAGTTACTCCGAGTTACAAGTGGGTGACCTTGTCGTTCATTCGAATCATGGAATTGGGAAGTACTTAGGAATTGAAACACTTGAAATTAACGGAACACATAAAGATTACTTAAATTTAAGGTATGCAGGAAATGACAAGCTCTATGTTCCGGTTGAACAAATTGATCAAGTCCAGAAGTACGTAGGTAGTGAAGAAAAAGAACCAAAGATCTATGCTTTAGGTGGTAGTGATTGGAAGAAGGTAAAGCGTAAAGTTCAATCTTCTGTCGAGGATATTGCCGATGATCTTATTAAACTTTATGCAGAACGAGAAGCAAGTGTTGGACATCCATTTTCAAAAGATGGGATAGAACAACAAGAATTTGAAAACTCATTTCCATATCAAGAAACAGAAGATCAGCTACGTGCTATTGAGGAAATTAAAGAAGATATGGAAAGACAAAGACCGATGGACCGTCTTCTTTGTGGAGATGTAGGTTACGGTAAGACTGAGGTGGCTATTCGTGCAGCATTCAAGGCAATTATGGATGGGAAACAAGTTGCTGTACTTGTACCGACAACGATTCTTGCTCAACAGCATTATGAGACGATCAAGGAGCGGTTCTCAGAGTTTCCGATTGGAATTGGTGTACTGAGTCGCTTCCGTTCCCGAAAAGAACAAAATGAAACGATAAAAGGGTTAAAAGCTGGTACAGTTGATATAGTCGTGGGAACTCATCGATTATTATCGAAAGATGTCGTGTACAAGGATCTAGGCTTACTGATTGTTGATGAAGAACAGCGGTTTGGCGTTACACATAAAGAAAAGATTAAACAGTTAAAATCCAACGTTGACGTTTTAACATTAACTGCAACGCCTATTCCGAGAACGCTGCATATGTCGATGTTAGGTGTTCGTGATCTCTCTGTCATTGAAACCCCGCCAGAAAACCGTTTTCCAGTTCAAACATATGTTGTTGAATATAACGCTTCGCTCGTAAAAGAAGCGATTGAACGAGAGTTGACAAGAGGTGGTCAAGTTTACTTCTTGTATAACCGTGTGGAAAGTATTACAAAAATGGCAGACCAAATATCAATGCTTGTCCCAGATGCGAGAGTTTCATTTGCGCATGGTCAAATGAATGAGCGTGAATTAGAGTCGATTATGATTGACTTCCTTGAAGGAAACAGTGATGTGTTAGTTACGACTACTATTATTGAAACGGGTGTAGATATTCCAAATGTTAATACGTTGATCATTTATGACGCAGATAAGATGGGCTTATCCCAGCTTTATCAAATAAGGGGCCGGGTAGGTCGTTCTAATCGAGTTGCTTACGCTTATTTTACGTACCAGCGGGATAAGGTCCTTACAGAAGTTGCTGAAAAACGTTTACAGGCAATTAAAGAGTTTACGGAGCTTGGTTCTGGATTTAAGATTGCGATGCGTGATTTATCAATTCGTGGTGCCGGGAACCTGTTAGGGGCTCAGCAACATGGATTTATCGAGTCTGTAGGATTCGATCTTTATTCACAAATGCTGAAAGAAGCGATTGAGGAGCGAAAAGGAGACAAACCGAAAGAACCTCCATTTTCAGTTGAAATCAATATGTTAGTGGATGCATATATTCCGGAAACCTATATACAAGATGCTAAGCAGAAAATAGAAATGTATAAAAAATTCCGTGGCGTCGAAAATATGGAAGACCTGTCAGATTTACAAGATGAGCTCATCGACCGTTTTGGGGAATATCCTGAGGAAGTTGCTGACCTATTAAGTATTACGAAACTCAAGCTCTACGCAAGAGAAGAGAAAGTAAGTGAAATTACGCAAACGAAAGATAACTGCACATTAATGATCACAGAAGAGGAAAGTAAGCGAATCGATGGGGCTAAGTTGTTTGAGTTAGTGAATCAACTTGGGCGAGCGGTTACTTTAGGAACTTCTGGCGATAAGATTAAAGTTGTAATTAAAACAAAAGGGATGACGAGTAAAGATTTACTTTCGACTTGCGAAAGGCTTTTAAGTGAACTCAACCTTGTCAAAAAGCAAAAGTAAGCTTGTATTTCTAATTTTTCACAAAAATTGGAAATAGAAACTTGACAAGAAATATGAAAAATTGGTGAATAGTTCTTTTCCAAGCAATAGATAATATAGACAAGACGAATTCAACATTTGTGGATGGTTTTTCAAAGGTTAAAAAAACTAAATGAGGTTTTTTAACAACCATTTCCTATGCTACTACATCATTAGAAAGTGAGGCATCTAGGTATGAAAGCTACTGGAATTGTTCGTCGCATTGATGATCTAGGTCGTGTTGTCATCCCCAAGGAAATCCGACGTACGTTGAGAATTCGAGAAGGGGATCCGTTGGAAATCTTCGTTGATCGAGACGGTGAGGTTATATTAAAGAAATATTCACCTATTTCAGAGTTAGGTGATTTTGCAAAAGAGTATGCTGAAGCTCTTTACGACAGCTTAAGCCATACTGTACTTATCGCGGACCGTGATACATATATTGCTGTATCTGGAGGTTCAAAGAAAGAGTATTACAGTAAGAGCATTGGTGAAATTGTAGAAGCTACGATGGATGAGAGAAAATCTAAAGTAGAGGTTTCAGCAGGAGAGTTCAATATTGTAGGTGACCATAAAGAAGATGTAAAAGGTTTAGTTGTTGCACCTATTATTGCTAATGGTGACCCAATTGGTGCAGTGGTCATGTTTAATAAAGAAGAGACTTTTTCAGGTGAGGTTGAGCAAAAATTAGCGGAGACCGCGGCCGGATTTTTAGCACGACAAATGGAACAATAAGAGAAAAATAACTCTGACAGGAAGCTTACGCAATGTAAGTAATTGAAAGCGAAATTATTTAATATCGTAAGCTTAAAAAGAAGGGGGGATGATATCCCTCCTCTTTTTTTATTCACAGGTAAACTATAATAAGTGACTAGCGATATCTCGCTAAACGGGTGCTTACGCGGCTCGTGTGAAGGCCCCCGAAATTCTTATCGGCTGTCTGCTAACTAACCGTTGCGGCTTTTCATAAATGACAGCTGTGACTATGTACTGTGTAAATAACCGAATATCGATGTACTGTGATATAATAGCGATTAGTTTTATCCTGTTTGACCCGCATCGCGTGTGGGCCTCAAGTAAACACTCAAGATGGGGGAGGAGAATGGTTTGTGGCTCAACATGGTGAACAAACGAAGAGAGTATGGCAAGGCGCAATAATATTAACAGTTGCTGCGTTACTAACAAAAGTGCTAAGCGCCGTGTACCGTATCCCTTACCAAAATATTGCAGGTGATGTCGGTTTTTATGTATATCAACAAGTGTATCCTTTTTATGCAGTTGCATTTATCTTATCCATTTATGGCTTTCCTGTCATCATTTCAAAGGAGCTTTCAAGCCAACAAAAAAATAAGAAAGAACAGACGCTTTTATCAACCTATTTCTTTGCGCTTATTTTAATCTCAACTGTAACAGGTTTATTATTGTTCTTCTTAGCTGAGCCGCTTGCAAAATGGATGGGTGATCCACTGCTTACGTCTCCTCTACGCGTAACCGCTTTGACATATTTCATTGTTCCAATTCTTTCTGTTTTTCGTGGCTATTTTCAAGGCCAGGAATGGATGACACCTACAGCTGTTTCTCAGCTAACGGATCAAAGCCTGCGTGTCATTTTAATCTTAGTTTTAGCTTTCGTCATGATGTTTTTAGGGTATGGTCCTTATGGGGCGGGGCTAGGGGCAGTCATTGGGTCAGTACTAGGAGCAGTAGCAGGTGCGATTTGCTTATTATTATATTATCGTCAAAATAAGAAAAGAAAAGGAATTTCAATACGTTTAGGGAAAGTAAATAAAGATTATATATTACCCTTTGTAAAAAACAGCGTCCTTTTCTCGATGACCATTTTAGTAATCGTCTTTATTCAGCTTATCGATAGTTTAACGGTACTGCGTTTATTACTTGAAAGCGGTGTTCATATAGAAGTTGCTAAAGTATCTAAAGGAATTTACGATCGAGGTCAACCTTTAATTCAGTTAGGAACCATTGTCGCTACGGCTTTTGCGTTAACTATTGTACCAATGATATCAAGAGCAAAATCTTTAAGAGATCAAACTGAAGCAAGGCAGAAAACAGAATTAACACTTCGTTTAACTTATGTGTTTGGCCTATTAGCATCGGTAGGATTGGCCATTATTATTGAACCAACTAATCACCTTTTGTTTACAAATCGTGAAGGTTCAAACGTTCTATTTATTCTAGCGTTTTCGATTATTTTTGGAGCACTCGTTATGACATCAGCAGCGATCCTTCAAGGATATGATAAAGGGCATATTGCAGCTAGACATATCGTCATCGGGTTAGTGATGAAAGTTCTCAGTAATGTATGGCTCGTTCCTTTACTTGGGACAGCAGGTGCGGCAATGTCAACGACGTTTTCTTTAGCGGTTATTGCCTGTTTAAATATCGTCATCATATATAAATTGGATGGAGCTGCCCCAATCAAACGAAAACAGTTCTTCGGCATCGTTTTTACAGTAATTATAATGGGAGTTTCAACGTTAGTTTGGAGAAGCGGGTTAGAGTATGTGCTTGATGAGTCCTCACGAATAATAGATGGTGTAATTGCATTGTCTAGTGTATCTGTGGGAGGAATTTTGGCGATTTATTTAATTATAAAGTTGCGAGTGTTTTCTGAGAATGAAGTATCTATTATTCCTGTTCTCGCTAAACTATACAATGTAATTAATCGAAGGAGAGATTTGTAGTGAAAAAAATAACGGTCATTGGCTTAGGGGCTGGTGAGCTTGCTCAATTATCACTAGGTACCTATCAAATCCTAAAAAAGGCGAAACCGCTCTTTTTAAGAACAGAGAGGCACCCGGTTATTGAAGAGTTAAAAAGCGAAGGTTTAACGTATTCATCATTTGATGATGAGTATGAAAAGCATGAGCGCTTTGAAGAGGTCTATCGATCGATTGTCGAATTACTTATAACTGAACTAGAAACGCAAGCGGAAGTTACATATGCAGTACCTGGCCACCCATTAGTTGCAGAAGAGACGGTCCAACTTTTGTTGAAGGAAGGAAAAGAACGTGACATTCAAGTAGAGATCGAAGGAGGACAAAGCTTCTTAGATCCAATGTTCAATGCGTTGAAAATTGACCCGATTGATGGGTGTCAGATTGTGGATGGAACCCAGTTAAGAAGAGAAGACTTGCAAATACGCCAACACATCATAATTTGCCAAGTATATGATGCGTTTATTGCTTCGGAAGTAAAGCTTACGTTAATGGAATTACTGCCAGACGATTATGAAGTTAGTGTTGCAACAGCAGTTGGAACGTCAAAGGAAACGATTATCACGTGTCCACTGTATGAACTTGACCACGTGACTGAGCTGAACAACTTAACGGCTGTTTACGTTCCTCCTGTAGAGAATGATCAACTATTGTATAAAGACTTCCAAAAACTAAGAGAAGTTATCGCTACATTAAGAGGACCAGAAGGCTGTCCATGGGACCAAGAACAAACCCACCAATCATTGAAACCTTTTTTGTTAGAGGAAGCGTATGAAGTGTTAGAAGCCATCGATGAAGAAGATGACGATCACTTAGTAGAAGAGCTTGGTGATGTTTTGCTTCAGGTGATGTTACATGCACAGATTGGTGAAGATGATGGATGGTTTACAATTGATGATGTCATTCAATCGATTACGGAAAAAATGATTCGCAGACATCCTCATGTCTTTTCCAATCAGGATGCAAAAGACGCCGCCGAAGTTGTTGCCAATTGGGAAGAAATTAAGCGGAAAGAAAAGCAGGATCAAGGAAAAAAATCTGCGTTAGATGGAATACCAAAAAGTATGCCAGCTCTAATGAAAGCTTTTGAAATACAGAAAAAGGCTGCAAAGGTAGGATTTGATTGGGATGATGCTGCTCCAATGTGGATGAAACTTCAAGAAGAAATCGGCGAGTTCTTTACCGAATTAAAAGTGAATAATGAAGAGAAGAAGAAAAAGGAACTAGGGGATATACTCTTTGTTGTCGTTAATTTAGCACGGTTTTATAAGATCAACCCAGAAGAAGCACTACATATGACGAATCAAAAGTTCTCAAGTCGATTTAAAGCCATTGAAGACCAGCTAACAGAGGAAGGTTTAACTTTCGCAGATGTTACATTAGAAAAGATGGATGAAATTTGGGAAAAAAGTAAAGAAAAGTTTCAATAAAAGGAGGAATTTCTAGTGAGGTTGGATAAGTTTTTAAAGGTGTCAAGATTAATTAAGCGTCGCACGCTAGCTAAAGAGGTATGTGATCAAGGAAGAATTACTGTAAACGGACATGTCGCAAAAGCGGGAACAAATGTCAGTGTAGATGACGAGCTAGTTGTTCGTTTCGGACAAAAGCTCGTAACAGTGAAAGTAGAAGCTATTAAGGATACAACGAGAAAAGAAGAAGCAAGTATGATGTATAAAATCATTAAAGAAGAACCCGTAGCAACATCCGAATAGGAAAAATAAACAGCTTGTTCTATTCTTTATCCTCTAATCATAAATTTGTAATAAATGACGTGTTGAGGAGGAGTCAGAATGGAACAGAATTACGAGTTTGGTACACCGATGGGGCATGCAAGACAAACAAAAGAACATGACATTACGTTACGGGGTCGAAAAAAGCTGGATATCACCGGTGTAAGACAAGTAGAAAGCTTTGATAATGAGGAGTTTTTACTAGAAACAGAAATGGGCTTTCTATCAATTAGAGGGCAAAACCTGCATATGAAAAACTTAAATGTTGAGCAAGGGCTAGTTTCGATTGAAGGTAAAATCTTTGACCTTGTATACCTTGATGAAAGCCAGGGCGGAAAAACAAAAGGCCTGTTTGGGAAGTTATTCAAGTGAGCTTAACTATCCAATTTTATACAATGTTATCAATGGTGGCTGCAGGCACTTGGCTTGGGGCTTCTATTGATACATATAGGAGATTTGCCAGACAGCCTCGGCCTAAATGGTCATGGATGACGATATTCAATGATTTCTTATTCTGGTTAATTCAAGGTCTTCTCATTTTCTATGTTCTGCTCAAAGTCAATGAGGGTGAAATGAGATTTTATATCTTTCTTGCTCTTATATGCGGGTATGCTGCCTATCAGGCCCTGTTTCAACGGATTTATTTACGAAGCTTAGAAACTTGCATCCGTGCATCTATTGCTATTTATCGTTTTGTTCGTGCACTTATTATCAGTATCTTCATCAATCCTATTAAATGGCTATTGAAACTCTTATATTCCTTGGTTATCATGGTAATATCACTAGTATTATCCATATTCATGTTTATCTTTAAGGTCATCTTTAAACCGCTTAGCTGGCTTGGAAAAATAGTATACAAGCTTTCTAGGTTAGATCGACTAGTGAATAGTATAAAGAAGAGTAAATGGGTGAAAAAAGCAGTTGCCTTATGGAAGTATATACGCACCCGTGGCAACAAGGGGGATGATTAATGGTTACGGAACGAAAGCGAAAGGTAAGGGAGTTGGATGCCAGCTTCAATCGGGCGCAGGAACAAGTGTCGGAAGAACAGCTTCGTAAGAAAAGAGGTTTATTTCGCCGTTTAACAGCACTCGCAGTGATTGTAGTCACCCTTAGTATCGTTGCTTTTATGACTATTCATACTCAAGCTCAGTTAATAGATGAGAAGACGGAAGAGAGAAAAGCGCTTGAGGCAAAGTTAGAAGCGCTGCAGCTTGAACAAGTTTATCTCGAACAAGAGATTGAAAACTATAACGACTTAGAGTATATAGCAGAAATTGCAAGGCGAGATTACTTTTTAGCTAAGGATGGGGAAATTTTGTTTAAATTACCTAAATTATCAACAGATTGACACTCTTTTTCCGCATCAAGTATAATTTATAATATAAGTGTGTTTTTAAAAGAAGGCATTACGTGCTTAATCTTTTGAAGCATCTCTATAAAACATTATTTTATTTGTTTTTTAAGGAGGAGCAATTTTTAACATGTCAATCGAAGTAGGCAGCAAGTTGCAAGGTAAGGTAACGGGTATTACCCATTTTGGGGCATTTGTGGAGCTGCCAGGAGGTACTACTGGTCTGGTTCATATTAGTGAGGTCGCTGACAATTATGTAAAAGACATTAAAGAAGTCTTAAAAGTAGGCGATGAGGTTCTAGTTAAAGTTGTCAATGTTGAGCAAGATGGAAAGATCGGACTTTCAATCAGAAAAGCTCAAGAACGCCCTAAAGAGGAGATGGCAAGCCGTCCTCCTCGTCCGGCCCGACCACCTCGCCCAGCAAGATCTGGAGGAAATTACGGTAAAGGTGGAAATAGTGGTGCGCGCAACCAGCGTCCATCCTTGTCTTTTGAAGATAAAATGAATCGCTTCTTAAAAGATAGTGAAGAACGTCTCTCCACGCTAAAACGCCAAACAGAGTCGAAGCGAGGTGGTCGAGGCGCTAGACGTGGGTAAGTCTTGCTGCCGGCTTTTTAATAAAATAAATGAAAGGCAAGCGTTATACGCTTGTCTTTATTTTTTTCAATAATCTCCTATCTATTTATAAATACAGTGTTGACAATAGTAGGATATCTATTATAGAATAAAACTTGTCGTTAACATCATATTTATATTATGGCGGTGTAGCTCAGCTGGCTAGAGCGTACGGTTCATACCCGTGAGGTCGTGGGTTCGACTCCCTCCGCCGCTACCATACATATTAATGACCAAACTGTATCCTTATAGGATGCGGTTTTTTTTGTTTTTGCAACCATTATATACTAAAAAGCTTTCGTCATAACTATCGGTGATAAGTCACTGTTTTTGCAATTTTTATAAACTTTGCTGTCAATCTAGTCTTAGTTATGGGTAAGAATGGAAATCGAGCGACCATTTACACGAAAGGCGTCGAAGACTTTTTTCTATTCGACTTGTAATTCTGACAAAAACTGAATCCAACCTATGTTTATAATGAAACCACGAAAATTAACCGTGGGGTGTTGCGAATGTTACGTAGAGTTACAAAAGGAGTTATTGAGCCCGTTCGTGGTTTGGCATTTCCTGACAAAGCATTGACGTTAACTACATCAGCAACAGAAAAAATCAAAAAGGGAACAAACATTGTGTTCTATCAATGGGGACTGCTTATTTTTGTGGTTGGTTTTTTACTTGGACGAGCTATGATCCTATCGGAAATCACACCATTTGTCTTACCTTTTGTTGCTGCTATCTATGTATTAAAACGGGACAAGTTAGGAATTGCAGCACTTGCAGTATTTGCAGGGGCAATGACACATTTGGTAGAGAGCAGTTGGTTTGTACTAACCTCACTGTTAATCTTTATAATCTATCAAAAAGTAGTCGAGAAATTTAATGACAATACGACAAAGGTCTTACCTTTTACCGTTTTCTTTGCAAGTCTATCCGCACGCATTTTATTGACGTTTTTTATGCAAGGACAAATCACGAGCTATGATTGGATGATGGCTGGAGTAGAGGCGAGTCTAAGCTTTATTCTTACGATGATTTTTCTGCAAAGTGTACCGTTAATTACAGCCAAACGAAGTCAACAGCCGTTAAAAAATGAAGAAATTGTTTGTTTAATTATATTATTAGCATCCGTAATGACAGGAACGATCGGTTGGATGATTTATGATTTAACAGTTGAACATATACTAGCCCGGTATCTAGTTTTATTATTTGCATTTGTGGCTGGGGCGGCAATAGGATCCACAGTAGGTGTAGTTACTGGTTTAATATTGAGTTTGGCTAGTGTGGCCAGCCTTTATCAAATGAGTTTACTCGCTTTTGCTGGTCTTCTTGGTGGATTATTAAAAGAGGGAAGAAAGATAGGGGTAAGTATTGGTTTGCTCATCGGTACTCTCCTGATTGGGTTGTATGGTGAGGGGTCAGAACATGTATTAGTTACTGTGATGGAGTCAGGTGTAGCCATTGCTGTTTTTCTTATTACACCAAGATCATGGATTAGTAAACTAGCTCGCTACATTCCAGGTACAGTAGAGCATTCCAAGGAACAACAACAATACTTGCGAAAAATAAGAGATGTTACTGCTGGTAGAGTAGAGCAGTTCTCCCATTTATTCCAAACCTTATCGAATAGTTTTTCATCGACATCTGCAAACGTAGAAGTAGATGATGTTGAAAAAGAAGTTGATTATTTCCTAAGCAATGTTACGGAAAAAACATGTCAGGCTTGTTTCAAAAAAGACCGTTGCTGGGTAAATAACTTTAATAATACTTATGAGTCGATGTACAAGATTATGAATGAAGTTGAAAAAAATGGTGAGATTAAAGATCCTATTTTCAAAGCAGAATGGAAAAAGTACTGCGTGAAACATGAAAAGGTTGTTCATGTTGTCCGGAATGAGTTAGGTCAATTTCAAGCGAACCAGAAGCTCAAAAAGCAAGTATTAGAAAGTCGAAAACTGGTAGCGGATCAGTTACTCGGTGTTTCTCGAGTAATGAATGACTTTGCAAAGGAAATTCAAAGAGAAAAAGAGGCTCATTATGTTCAAGAGGAGCAAATACTAGAAGCGTTAAGAAGTGTTGGATTAGAAGTAGGACATATTGATATTTATCAACTAGAACAAGGAAATATCGAAATTGAAATGAGTGTTGCTAATGATGGCGGCCATGGCCAATGTGAAAAGGTTGTTGCGCCGATGCTTTCTGACATATTAGGAGAGACCATAATTATTAAAAATGAGGAACGAGGTTTTTATCCGAACGGCTATAGTCATGTTTCGTTCGGGTCAGCCAAAAAGTATGTAGTTGAAACCGGAGTGGCTACAGTTGCAAAGGGCGGAGCCTATGTTTCTGGCGATAGTTATTCAACGATCGAGTTAGGTTCTGGAAAATACGCAATTGCGATCAGTGATGGAATGGGTAATGGTGAACGTGCCCATTTGGAAAGTAATGAAACATTACAACTCTTGCAAAAAGTGTTGCAGTCAGGAATTGAAGAAACTGTGGCAATTAAATCTGTGAATTCAGTTTTATCGTTACGGACAACAGATGAGATCTTTTCAACGCTTGATCTAGCAATGATTGATTTACAAGACGCTAATGCAAAGTTTTTAAAAATTGGTTCTATCCCTA
>NZ_JBYCKM010000050.1:0-26741 GCF_057473385.1 Alkalihalobacterium sp. TH-98
GCCGTTGTTCACTCATAGGGAACCCCTCCTTGTTATTATCATCATATCCAAAAATGATGTTCGTTAAAGGGGTGTCCACTTTTTATTCTAGTTGCACTCAGTCCGCTTAGCAAAGGGAAGATCACTATTTTGCTACTTTAGGAGAAATCTCGGTTTTGATTTATGTTAATTGAAGAGTCTAAGGTTGATAACGAGAACTTGTATGACTTTTGTCCATTTATAAAATGAATAGATCAATGTCATTTCATTGACAAAAAAATCAAAAAAGAAGTATGATTATTCTAAATTTAATAACAAATTAAAGCGCAATCAAAAGTGAGGAGAGAATTGATATGAGTCAAGGGGACAAAGAGAAAAATAAAACTGTGGCTTGGATAAGGCTACCAACAGACACTAGGAATTGGGCAAACTTGGATAATCCTTCAGATAGAAAGCTATTTGAGCCAGTAAAGATAGGAGCTTGGAATCTTCAAACTCGTACAGCAATGGCTCCGATGACTCGGTGTTTTGCCGATAACGAAACGGGTGTAGTCGGGGGCGATGTAGTAGAGTACTATCGAAAACGAGCTGCGGATGGTATCGGATTAATTATTACTGAAGGAATAGTCGTCAGCCCTCGTGGCAAAGGAAATCCAGGAGTTCCTGGATTATATTCTCAAGAACAAATCGAAAGCTGGAAACCTGTAACAGATGCTGTACATAAGGAAGGTGGCACGATTATTGCTCAGATCTGGCATGTCGGTCGTTTAAGCCACCATGAACTTGCTGGAAACCTACCTCCTCAAGCACCGTCAGCTATCCGGGCTGAAGGAAATGTTACACGATTTCGTAAGCCCTATGATACACCGGAAGAGATGACAATTGATGATATTCAGGAGGTAGTTGGTCAATATGCTCAAGCCGCAAAAAATGCAATAGAAGCTGGATTTGATGGCGTTGAAATTCATGGGGCACACGGCTATTTAATCGATCAATTCTGTTCAGATGTAACGAACAAACGCACGGATCGATATGGAGGAGACCTTCCAGAAAGGTTGACTTTTATGAAAGAAGTTACAAAAGCTGTGATCGATGCCATCGGAACGGACAGAACGTTAATTCGCTTCTCGGCACATAAAGTAGATAATACGGCTTATGAATGGGAAGATCCAGAGTTAGCCATTCGCACGTTTATTGAAGCATTCCGTGAAGTGGGTGCGACGATGATTCATCCTTCCACAATGGAGTTTTCGAAGGTGCTTGCTGATGGAAAAACGATGCATCAACTCGTTCGAAAATATTGGGATGGTGTGAGTATAGGAGTGGGTAACCTTGAACCTGAAGCCGCTGAAAAAGCATTAACGGAAGGAACCATAGATGTAGCAGCTTTCGGACGTCCACTGATTCCTAACGCTGACTTTCTGACTCGTTTGAAAAATGGCGAGGAATTGGAAGAGTACGAAGCAAAAACACACTTGCCGGTTTTGGTATAAATCATAGATAGATTTTGAAGCAAGGGGCGGTCCTCTTGCTTTTTTCTTTTCGAATATAAGCTGATTGGAAAAAATAAAAAAACTGGATCTGCTTAGCCTCCCACAAAGAAGCAATAGAGCCGATGGTGTACTTCACCTAGACCCTTTTATCTCGACAAATTTCGGGTTGTCACAGTGACATTTTCATAAAAGGTAAAATATTTGTAAGGGTTTGGGCGAATATATATATAAAGAGAAGAGGGGGTTAATGATTTGAGTAATTATGAAGAAAGAACAGATTTACCTGCCAATTTTGATGAATTAAAAAAATCCATCAACAGAACAGCCACTTGGCGGGAACGATTGGACGCGGTAGAAGAGTTAGGCATGTGGAAAGCGAGAGAGACGATTGAATTATTAAAGCACAGTATGGCAGGTGATTCTGTATTTAAAGTCCGGGAAGCGGCTTACCGTCAACTTCTAGCCTTAGGGGAACAGGTAACGATGCCGGAACGGAAGGAAGGCGATGCCATTAAAGATACGAAAAAAGTCCTTGTTCGTATAAAAAAGAGCCTGCCTAAGGATCACTCCTATGAAGATTTCAAAGAAAAACTGAAAAAGATGAGAATTGATGTGTATGATACATATGAAGGAGAGAAGGGTGCGGATTTTGATAAGTGGCTTGAGCAGTTGTGGTCTGAATTACGAACCAGATAAAGATAAAAGTCAGCTCAAAAAGCTCCTTTTTAGAGCTTTTTCTGAAAACAGGGTCTATAATTAAAGTCTGTGTTTAAGGGCAATGTTGATTTTTATCATGTTGTATACATTAACTATTAACAAAACCTTAAAAGAATTTATAAAAAATGGGGTTAGTGTATGAGTGAACGAAGCTTTGATGAATATCAGTTAAGTGATGAAATAAATCGCGCACTTTCTATAATGAAATATGAAACGCCAACAGAGGTACAAGGGGAAGTAATTCCACTCGCCATGAAAAAAGAAGATCTAGTAGTCAAATCACAAACGGGTAGCGGAAAAACGGCAGCCTTTGGAATCCCTATTTGTGAAATGATGAATTGGGAGGAAAGAAAGCCCCAAGCGTTAATTCTCACACCAACAAGGGAGCTTGCCGTTCAAGTTCGGGAGGATATTACGAATATTGGTAGATTTAAGCGGATTAAAGCCATGGCTGTTTATGGAAAAGAGCCCTTCTCCACACAAAAAGAGGAATTGAAACAAAGGAATCATGTTGTTGTTGGGACACCTGGCCGGGTAATCGACCATATCGAAAGAGAAACTTTAGCATTGGATGAAATTCAGTATCTCGTTATTGATGAAGCAGATGAGATGCTAAATATGGGTTTTATCAACGATGTGGAAGAGATTATTAAAGCACTTCCTGCTAACAGAGTGACGATGGTGTTTTCTGCAACGTTGCCTAAAGATGTGGAAAACCTTTGTCATAAATATATGGAAAATCCCCGGCATATTGATATAGCGTCTTCAGGGATAACTACTGCTTCTATTAAACATCATTTAATCGAGGTTAACCCAAAAGACAAGTTAACGCTCCTTAAAGATTTAACCGTAGTGGAAAATCCAGACAGTTGTATTATTTTCTGCAATACGAAAGAGCATGTGGATACGGTGTTTTCCGAACTAGAACGCGCTAATTATTCATGTGAAAAACTTCATGGTGGATTAGAACAAGAAAACCGTTTTTCCGTTATGGATGGTTTTAAAAGGGGGAATTTCCGTTATCTTGTGGCAACCGATGTTGCTGCTAGGGGAATTGATGTTGACAATGTAACATTAGTCATTAACTATGACGTACCTATGGAAAAAGAAGGTTATGTTCACCGTACAGGAAGAACAGGCCGATCTGGTAATGAAGGAAAAGCCATTATGTTTGCCACACCGAACGATGGGAAATACCTTAAAGGGATCGAGAAGTACATTGGTTTTCCCATACCGGTCATGGAGCCACCTAGTGAGAAGGAAATTACTAGAGGAAAAGCTGCTTTTGAGGAAAAAATGAGTGGCCGTCGAGTCGTTAGAAATAATAAAACAGCACGGATAAATAAAAATATTATGAAGCTCCATTTTAGTGGTGGGAAAAAGAAAAAGCTTCGACCATTAGATTTTGTTGGAACGATTGCTAATATTCCTGGGGTGAGTGCTGAGGATATTGGGATTATCACGATCCAAGATACGTTAACCTATGTGGATATTCATAATGGAAAAGGTTCGTTAGTGTTAGAAGCAATGGAAAATACAAAGATCAAAGGAAAGAAACTGAAGGTTAGTTTAGCCATTAAATAGTTAAAATTGTCCTAATTATCCTGATCATTTTACATACTAACACTTTCAAAATTTGACTTTTTTAAATGTAAACTGTATTCTTAAGAAGAATTATTTTGTTCGTGTCTCTAAGGAAAGAATTAGTATATAAACTATTTCACTTTGATAAATGAGCAATAATAGTATTAAACAGTGGAACAGATCCACACAGGAGGAAACAAACATGCAACAAGGAACAGTAAAATGGTTTAACGCAGAAAAAGGATTTGGATTCATCGAGGTTGAAGGTGGAGAGGATGTATTCGTACATTTCTCAGCTATCCAAGGTGATGGGTTTAAATCTTTAGATGAAGGCCAAAAAGTAACTTTTGACGTTGAGCAAGGTCAACGTGGACCTCAAGCTACTAACGTAAACAAGGCATAATTATTAAAGGACTCTTTTGTAGAGTCCTTTTTTCTATGCTTGTGTGACTCTTCGCTGCAAGCTGAATCGTTAGTTAAGGAAAATGGTATCCAAAAAGATGACTACTAAGGCTACTGGGTCTGACTTCCACTAGAGTAAAGTATTACTGTAGCGGGGGACGGGCCCGCTTTCGTTAAACGATTCTTAATAATAAACAAATCAAAGGCCTGAGCGGAGATCAGTTCCCTTTTTTGTAAACCCTCCCTATTTTCTGCATAAATTAAAAGGAAGAAGTGATTGGAGGGGGAGTATGAAATGCAATACCGTTTCGTTTTTGAATTAAGAGGATTTGGGTTAACTTAACATGATTATGAAAAAACACGTAAACCATCATTTCCAATTAATCCATGCAGCCATTTTAAGTGCAATAGCTGCCATTCTCCAGTCAGCAGGTGGATTTCTTCCGATTGTAGGATTATTGATAAGTCCATTTGCCACTCTCCCAATCCTAATTATGACGATTACCTCTATTCCATATGGCATAATGAGCTACTTTACTACGATAGTATTATTAATGTTTATGCAGCCATCCGAGTTATTTATTTTCCCATTTACGACTGGTTTACTAGGCTTGGCTTTAGGAGTAGGGATTAAGCTTAAGAAAAGGAAAATCTCCATCATAACCTTGAGCGGGCTTGTTTTATTTTTAGGGATCTTACTGTTAATTTATGTTATCAAATTTCCTATATTAGGACCATCTGTTTCAGCCGGTATGGATTGGAGAATGGTACTGATGCTGATCTCATTTTGCTGGCTTTACGCCTACATTTGGGTTTTATTCACGCGGTTTTTT
This sequence comes from Alkalihalobacterium sp. TH-98, assembly GCF_057473385.1. NCBI lineage: Bacteria > Bacillati > Bacillota > Bacilli > Caryophanales > Bacillaceae > Alkalihalobacterium > Alkalihalobacterium sp. TH-98. The sequence continues at coordinate 5,009 of NZ_JBYCKM010000050.1, forward strand.
ATGAAGAGATTTAAATTTCCTATAAGGAAAGAAGGATAATAGGGGAAACAAAGGAACGGCTCTCTGCATCGGAAGCAAGCGTTCCTTTGTTTTGAAATCAAGGGACAATTTCAAATACAGTCCCTTGGTTCAAGTCTGTTACTTTCATAGAATTATATACCGCTAAATAAAGATTAGTTTGGGCAAAATTCGTTCCTAAACCCATATAATAAGCTGGTTGAGATCCAAAATCATAGGTAGGTTCAATCACACCCCAATCATTAAGCTTCCCATCAAACCTTATTCTCGTATAAGCTAACCCGCCTCTAACTGGAGATTCCGTTTGTTTATTCCGAGCCAAATCGGTAAACACAAGGCTTCCTGTTAAATCTGGTATTGTGTTACTCATATATGGTTGGACACCAGTAAGTGCAGTGCCTTCAAATTTTTCAGGCCTAGGATCTTGATGAAAATAACTCGTTAAAGGCGGAAGACGATTCACAGAATCTATTACGGCTTCTTTGTAAAATGCAATCGTTTTTTTATCGAGAGAAGAATTACCTGTGCATTCCTCTAAAATCGAAGTTGGAAGAGCTCCTTCCCATCCTCTCCAACCGAAGTTGATCAAGCCCATAGGGTTAGATCTCGTTGAATAAGACTCAACTAGCTGTTTAACAGGGATTGGCTGATAGTAAACAAATGAAAAGATGGACTCTACTAAATCTTGCCCGACATTTCCCACATACTTAATATACTGATTATCATACCTTTGAAAAGAAATACCTGGGGCATTACGCACTCCTTTGGCTACTACCGTTAACGCTTCTTGAATAGAATCTGGAAGTTCATCAAAACGAGTGACAGCAGGTAGATCATTGGTGAATGTTTTAGTCACATCAATTTCAATAATCTTACCGGCTATTTCCATGTTATCCTGGCTTAGATTAAAAGGATCATAGCCTGAGCCTCCATCTCCAGTGGTTAAAACAAGCTTCCCTGTTTCAGGTGAAAAGTTTAAGCTATTGAAACCATTATGATTAAAAAATGGCCTTCTAAGATGAAGTAAAGTTCTTCGTTTTTTTGGTTGCCCATTGGTTTGTATCATCCACTCTTCCACTGTATCAATATGATCGTATTGATTATTTCTATCTTCCCATCTTAAGTTTAGAGTACTTGGATCACACGGGTCAGGTGTAAAAGATTGAGGAAGGGCACCTGGACCTTGAGTACCAGCAACTGAATAATGAAGATAAAATACACCGTTATAATAAAATTGAGGATGAAACGCTAGACCTAATAATCCTCGTTCGTCATATCCGCCAGAAGCACCCAATTGAATAATTCGTGAGCGAATATCTAAAAACAATTGAACCTCGCCATTTCCTATGTAAAAGATTTCTCCTACCTGAGTGGCAATAAACAACCGCTCCACCGTGTCTCCTGGTAAAATCGCTGTTTTCAAAACAGTGGGTAAATTAATGTTCTCCACAAGTGGCCGTAAACGCACATTCACATTCTTCAACATCCCTCACTCCTTTAATTGGTTTTCTCTTACTAAGATATGATAAGTCTTATTTTATTTAGTACTGTGGAGGAGTTTCGGGGTCTGTGATACGCTTCCCTTTAAGTAGACACTATCCCTTTTGGGGTGTTACAGCCTACTTAAGGTGGAGATTTTTTATGGCTAAAAGATATATATAAAAGTTAAATTAAGGATTCGGGGCCTGACCGCCACTAGAGTAAAGTATTAACGCAGCGGGGACAGCGGGGGACAGGCCTCCCTTTCCCGAAACCGCTGAAAAAGCATTAATGGAAGGAACCATAGATGTAGCAGCTTTCGGACGTCCACTGATTCCTAACGCTGACTTTCTTACTCGTTTGATAAATAGGGAGGAATTGGAAGAGTTTGAACCAAAAACGCACTTGCCGGTTTTGGTATAAAATTAATGAAGAGTAAGTAAAAAACTTTGATCCGTTTTGTAATAGGGGATCAAAGTTTTTTTATTCTCTTAAACTTCTATGTAGGCCATGTACAGCTTATGAAGAAGGTGTAGATGAGAAAATAATAGGCTTTTTCTTCTAGTTCTTTTGCCTATACATATACGTCCAAGGGCGCATACCCTAAACAAAATTTAATTAAAAAGGAGAAAAACCAACTATATGATGAACTCTTATTATTACAATCCTAATAGGGAAATGGATACATTAATACAGACGAATGGTGAAGGTATATTAATTACAACTCCAACCCCTGAATTAGAGCGTCAAGAAAGGAATATACTTTCTCTCAATTATCCAGAATTTAAGGGAACAATGTGCGTAACTGGTTGGACATGGATACCTTGTCCAACATTGACAAACCCTGGACGAAGGTGTAGACAAGATATACAAATGCCTTGCGTTCAGACAAGAACGAGCAACTATAGAATTTATGCTTATGTCACTTACCCCAAAAACATAGAAACAGCTGTGAGAAATGAATTAATAGCATGCAATATAACAGCTGTAACGGCAGCATATGAAGTTATCTCTGGAGCAATAGCACTCGCTGCAGGTGGAACCCCAGCAGCACAAGTAGCTGCAGCAGCTGCAGCACTACCTGCAGCAACAGAAGCGTATTTGGCGTCATTTGCTACATGTTTAGCAAGTATTACATTAGCAGGTGCTATTAAACGACAAATAAGGTACGATATAGTCTCTGAGACAAGAAGATTAACCGATTGGAGTTAATCTTACTTCTTAAAACAACTGCCCACCACGAAAAAGGTATATGAATATATCATATACCTTTTTTAGGAGAATGTGGGGTCTGACCACCACTAGAGTGAAGTTAGGGGGGACAGACTTCGCTTTAAACTTTTAAAACAATTTTACTTAACGTGGAACGTAATACATCATTGTTTCCAAAGTGAATGGTTGTTGCCCTGGCATCACGGTATAACCTTTCCAGAGGGAGTTCTTTTGAATAACCGTACATACCGTGTAATTTAATTGCGGTATCAATGATTTCCAGTGCTTTTTCAGTGGAGTAAATTTTTGCCTGAAACACTGAAGGAATTGGCCCTGGTTTGCTGTTATCCCTATCATAGGCTGCCTGATTCAAAAGACTCCGTACAGCTTGTTGGTTGGTTAACATATCGGCAAACCGAATTTGTACTGCACCGATCTCACCTAATTTTTGCCCCATGATCGTCCGATTTTGTAAATAGGATTTTGTATCATCAATTGCCGCTTGTGCCAAGCCGAGGGCGATGGCTCCGGCTCCTAGGGCTGCTAACCCACCAACAGCACCCATTACTCTCATTCCTTCACCAGCCGTTCCGAGTAAGGCAGTGGCAGGAATCCGACAGTTATCGAAGAGTAATTCCCCAGTCGGTAATGCACGGACACCAAACTTATCTTCCATTTTTCCAAAAGTAAACCCAGGGGTTCCCTTTTCGATAACAAACATACTTAATACTGGAGAACCAGATTCACTTTCTGTTTTTGCCATGACTAGATAAAGGTCAGCAAAGCCTGCACCACTAATGAATGTTTTTGTACCATTTAGTAGATAAGAGTCTTTTTCTTTTCGGGCTGTCGTTTGAATGGAAAAGGGGTTGCTTCCGCCAGTTGTTTCAGTACTGGCTAAAGCACAAATCAAATCTCCTTTTGCTAGTGGCTTTAAAAATTTCTCCTTTGCTTCTGAAGTTCCAAAGGCTAGGAGGGCCAAAGAAGTAGCTAGGTGAGAATTATATAAAAAAGAGGTAGCAGGACAGGCTCTTCCAAGTGCCTCCATCGTTATTAAGAAGGTAGAGGAATCAGCACCAGTACCTCCAACAGCTTCTGGAAGCATTAATCCCATTAATCCATGTTGCGAAAGTAGGTCAAAAATCTCTTCTGAAAAGCAACCAACTTTTTCAAACCTCTCCGAAATGGACTGTAATTTTTCTACAGACAGGTTATGTACCATTTTTTTCAACTGCTGTTGTTCTTCTGATAATACCAAGGTCATATGAATTTCCCCCTTTTATTAATAAAAGTATTCGGAATGATTATACTGTTTTGTGGTTAACCATCGCCGTGAGATTTGTCACTAAGTAGTAAATTTTTGGCTTAATAGATTGTTATTATAAAGGTGGATTTTACTGAATGAATTGATTTTTTAACGCAGTAGACGAATACTGTGTAGTAAAGGTCTCCAGTCTCAGACGATTCTTTCACATATAATAACTATTGCGAGATAAGGATCGATTACGACTGATTGTTAATTTTTAAACTAACTGTTAAGATTAAATGACATATACTTTAATTTAATTCGTGTTGTTTCTAGAGGGGAAATCAATAATAGTAGGAATAGGTGATGTATGGAACCATTATTAGATGTTGAAGGTAAAGTGAATTTTACAAGTAACATAGAGTTATTGGAAGGATCTCATATTGTTTATACGTACACGCAAGAGGAGTTTTATTTGAATAACGCTATTTCCTATATAGCAGAAGGTCTAGACTTAAGACAAACCGTAATTTATATTGATACACCGCAACGCTATTTTTCCATCTTAGAAAAGTTGCGACTCTTAAACTACACGGAAAATCAATTAGATGAGATAATCTTTGCAGACACCGATAATTTCTATGAAACTCACGATGTCTTTAATGTAGAGCAGGTTATGGAAAACTTTAATTTTCTACTTGCCCCGTATCTAAAAGATAGAACTTTTCGGTTATGGGGGTTTGTAAAATGGAAAGAGCAAAACGAGAGAACATTAATGGAACGTTTGAAGTTACATGAATGTGATTGCGATTCTTTTGTTAAAGAACATAAGTTTATGGCGGTATGTGCTTATGATGGATTGACATTGCCATCTTCTATCCTTTGTGAGATATTACAAACCCATGAATACCATATGACTGATACTCATTTAACACCTTCCAATTTATATAAAAAAAAGGAAGTTCGGTTCCCGGCTATTTCAGAACAAATCAAACTAGAAAAATCTTATTTGAACACAGCTATTCATTCAGAAAAACTCTCCATTGCAGGTGAATTAGCAGCTGGAATTGCTCATGAGATTAGAAATCCTATCACTTCAATTAAGGGTTTCCTCAAATTAATGGAAACTACGGAGAATAAAAATAAAAAATTCCTTGATATCATTTTTGAGGAAGTAGAAAAAGTTGAACAAATTTCTACTGAATTCTTAGTCTTATCAAAGCCGCATTTAGATAATAAAAAAGATATCAATATCGTTCAGCTTATTGAAAGTGTGAAATTATTATTAGAACCACAAGCAGTTAATAAGAACATAGGTATTCAGTTTGAGTGTAACAAAAGTGAAATTCACATTACTTGTGATGATATGAAAATTAAGCAAGTATTAATCAATTTGATAAAGAATGCAATAGAGGCAATGGACAAAGGGTTTATAAATCTTTTTGTTAGAGAAATGTTTGACCAGGTTCACATCTACGTTGTTGATGAGGGTCCAGGCATTCCTGCAGAAACACTACAGATGTTAGGAAAACCTTTTTTTACAACAAAAGAAGGTGGGACAGGGTTAGGTTTATTGATATGTGAAAAAATTATTACAGACCATAATGGAAAAATGGCAGTAGAGAGTCAAATTGGAAAAGGTACTACCTTTATAGTGAGTTTACCTAAAGCATAATTAGGAATGGTCTGTTCGGGGGCGAGGAAAGATAGAACCCATTAGCAATTCGGGGACAGGCCTGTTTTCCCGTTATTAAGAAGCTAGAGGAATCAGCACCAGAACCTCCAACAGTCTCTGGGAGCAGTAATCCCATTAATTCATTTTGAGAAAGCAGATCAAAAATCTCTTCCGAAAAGCAACCAACTGTTTTAAACCTATCCGAAATGAACTGTAATTTTTCTACATACAGGTTATGTACCATTTTTTTCAATTACTGTTGTTCATCTGATAATACCAAGATCCTATGAATTTCCTCCTTATATTAATAAAAGTATTCGGAATTATCATACTGTTTTGTGGTTACGATCGCCGTGAGATTTGTCACTAAGTAGTAAATTTTTGGCTTAATAGTTTATTATTATAAAGGTCGATTTTACTGAATGAATTTTTTTACGTAGTAGACCGATACTGCGAAAAAGATACCTTCATTTTTAGATGGATTATAAAAAAATGAACTTAAACGAGCAGTTTTGTTGAGTAAGAACTTTTGGTCATAAATAAAACACCTCCTATTAACAAGAGGTGCTAATCAGTAAATTATTTATCTTTTGCAAGATTTTTTCTATTTGGTGCAAGTGGAGGCTCCTCTAACCACTTATACTGCGTCATTATATTGAACCATTCTTTTGTCACCATCAAGTTTTTCAATATAATCTTTTCATAAGTTACTACAAGATCTGTTCGCATTGCGGATGCAAGTCCTGTTCCATGATATGCTTGTGAGGTTTGCATTAGAAATCCAATATGATACAACATCAACTTATCTGAAAAAGGAGAATCCTGAGAAGTTGTGATTTCGGATTCCCAAGACATTGGTACAGGCAGATTATCTTTCTTTAATATACTGCTAAGTGCTTGAATTTGGTTATCTGAGTTTTTTTGCGATGACTCCAAAAATCCCCTTACTTTTTTAGATTGAGCAACTTGGCTAAATGATATAGAAAGAGTTTTCTCCAATATCTTCTTTTTCAAATTAAACGAAAGGCTAATAATTTCAGTTGCAGCTAAAGGTCGTTTGTCCCCAAAGTAGCCATCTAAAAATTGTTGACCTGAAATAAATTCAGGAGTTGTTTCAGGATAAAAGTAAGGATCCTTTTGAAAGTGTCCCTTTTCTAACAGTAGTTCTACCGTTTGATGATACATTCTTTTTCCATCATTATCGCACGCATCATAAAAATATCTCAAATCCTTTCTTACAGAGGCACTAAGTGATGTCATGTGTCCTAATAAACCATGTAAAGTCATAACATGTAAGTAATGTAAACAAAATATGTCTGAAAACAATCTTTTTGTCCCTTTATTAAGGTCTGCATCAGTAAATCCAATGGGTACAGGAAATCCCTCGTTTTCAATAAATGTAGCTATCTGTTTCTTCTGTTTTGCGAATGTACTTATAGCATCCTCAAATAGTGTTTTTATTTTTTCATCTTCTATGATGGATAACATATACTTGTTTATAATATCAACTGCTGTACCATTAACATATTCTCCCCACAAACTCCCTATTTCGGCAGACGTGAGCTTTAGTTCCTCTTTATCCATAAAATCACCTCATAAAATATATTTTACTAATTTGGATAGAAATATTAAAAAATTACTTTGAAAATATAAAGGTAATGTAAAGTTTGAATCCTTGAGAATTATCATATATAAGTATGAACGGTATATTAACTAAAAAAAAGCAAGCAAAACACGTTGCTTGCCTTTTTCGTAAACAATGTAAACAGGTATACTTTATGAATATTCAATAATTTAATTTAGAGATTGCATCCTTAACATCGTATTTAATCTGAATATGATATTGTTAAAGAAAAATGCTACTCTGACTCCCACAGTAATTAAACCTGAGAATAAACTAAAAAGAATATCCAAAGTATATCCCTCCACATTGAGTTTAGTGTTAAATATTAACACTAAAGTTAGTATCTAACTGATGAAGAAATCTATTCAATAAAATTAAATAACTTGAAGTCAGTAATCAATAAAAGAGAGGGTGCTTGTTCAATTATCGGGATGCGTTAGCTGAAGAAAGGTTATTGCCTACTTGCCTTGTTGAAGTAACGGGCAAGATTGTGAATAAGAGAAAAACAGACTAATGTTAAGATAATGTATAAGTTGTTTAAATAAACTTTTTATATGGTAATACATTGAGGTATGCAATTTTTATTTAGCCTGAGAGCTTCTCAGCAATATCTGCAGTGGAGAAAGAAAGTGAAAAAGACCAGCAAAAAAGAAAGCCTCTCAGCTCTCTCACTGTATTTTCTTTACCCTCTTGTAAGTCATTAACTGAAAATACATAAGTATGATGTATAGATTGTAGTAAGAACTAAGCCTACTTAAGCAGAGTAGTATATGTTATTTTTTTGAATAAATTAAAACCTTATCCAACCACCTCTGTAGCTATTGTTTAACAAAAAGATAAACATATACATTCCCCATCCCATGACCGTTTGTCTAGTGGGTTGTAACGGAGGAGGATACGCAAAAAGTTATTCGTCTTTTCTTATTGAAATAATGTTGGTTGAAGAGTTGTTTTCTTTATTTTTTGGTGCAAGCCTATCACAAAGCTCTTCTACTTTCTTCTTAACTCTTCCGACACACCACCATCATCATGTTCTGCCATGCCATCTGGACAACTCCATTTTGCTGTAAAACGACTGTTCTTCTTGAACAATCGCCCCCTGATAGCTTAAGTGATTAGCTTCACAAAGTACGATAAAAAAATATCTGTTTACCTTGACAGTACCTTTTATTCATTTATCACATACCTAGAAGTAATTCACTGTCCAAATAGAAAATACTCGGTAAGGCGTTATGGTAGCTAGTTAGTGAAATATGCAAGGACGATGTAAAGGAATAACTTCAACTATCTCTTTTTGACCTATGTTTTAAGAACATAAATTAAATAACATTTTGCTACACAGTACAACCATACTATTCAGTAGAAAGTGATATTCTACTATCAAAGTGTTTTTGTGGAATATTATAAGCCTAATTCCTCAGTGAAAATAAGGGAGAATTAGGCTTTTTCCATAAACGAAAGAAAGTACTTTTGTGAACAATTTAATGTAGTACAAATCGACTAGAAGAAAGAATTAAAAAAGGAACTAATTTGTAATGCAATTTTATACTATTTAACGGTTAAGAATGATGATTGATATGGGTTAAAACGCGTTGGTATACGCTTATATAAAGGTTAGGGTCAGGGTCTTCACCATTAATTTTAGGTACATCAAAATCAGAAAGTACAAAATGATGTTTAGGCGTAACGTCATGTCTCGCTAAAGAACTTTTACAACATGATAATGGACAACCATCAATTGCAATAATATCTCTTCCTGATTTTGCTGTTCTGACAAGTGGTTTGACATCACCCCCAACACCAGCGATACAGGACATCTCAGCTAATTTTTCCCGATCCATTTTTATAGCAATCATGTTAGCAGTTTGTGCAGCTGAGGAACATCCAGAGCATGAATACACAATGGCTAAGTCACTTTTTTTCATTGTTCTTTCCCCCTTTATATTTTTTGGTAAATAAAACCTATTCCCTTAAAATAATCTTAGGTGAGTACTAAAACCTAGTTTAATTTATTTGTTAGTTAAACTCAGTGATAAATGTCACTTATTTGTAAATATGACCAAAAAACCCCACTAAACAGAACGTCAGGTTTTGTGGAGTGATCATATTTTGTCTTACACCTTTTCCTACATTTATTAAAACTAAGTCCCCGACATCAGATCAAGTGTGTCTTTTACTTGTTAAAAACCATCTAAATCATGAATCTCATTAGAGTAAAGTATTGCCGCAGCGGGGGACAGGCCCCACTTTTCTAAAACTTGCTTCGACAGATTGAAATGACCTAGTACGCGTTCAAGTTAACGTTCTGTTTAATTTTGTGATAGCTCATGTTATAATTAAAAACTTAGGATAATTAAGACTTTTGCTCATAATTGAACGGATGCCAAGATAAGCGTCCGCCTAGAGATAAAATACAGAGGTGTAAGAGAATGAATAAACGATGGACAATCGGTAAAATTAAAGAATTTGTTGAAAACAATTCGGAAAGTAAGTTGCTAACGACGGAATACCATGGTTTTTCACAAAAGTTACTATTTAAATGTGCATGTGGTAGCAATTTTGAAAAAACTTTTACTAAATTTAAAAATAATAACCAACGTAAATGTGACGTGTGCCAACCAGCCAAAGCGTCACGCTAAACGTATAGAAAATAAACGTAGTGCTAGCTTCTATTCCATAGAAGTTGGCGCTATTTTTTATTTCGTTAAGATAAAGGGAGCTGAGTAGATTCGTGTTCTGAGTGAACTCCAGTAGAGTACAACCCTGTTCCTCTCGACAAATTTCGGGTTGTCACAGTGTAGGATTATTTTACCAAAACTAGTTGTGTTATGGTATATTAGTAGATGGAAAATTATACAAGGGGGCAATACTATGAGAAAACTATCTTTAATCGTAATATCACTAGGGTTAGCGATATCGCTTGCGGCATGTGGTTCGGAGGCAGAAGAAACAACTGCTGACGGAAATATGCCAGATACTGAAAACGTAGAGGAAAGTGCAAGTGATGAAGATGAAGAAGCCGATGCTACGGAAGAGGAGTCACAAGAAACCGAAGCTGATAATGGGTGGGAAACGCAAGTAGGGGAAACGGTTGAAAACGAAGGTGGAGCGTTTACCCTTATCGCACGTAACGATCAAGTAGAAACGCAAGAAACGGGTCCTATGATCTTAAATATTCCGCAAGTAAATGCAGCGTCTGCTAAGTTAAAAGGGGATGTAGCGGAATTTCTAGAAACGGAAGATATCGAATATATTCAGATCGATATGGAAGTCGAAAATACTTCGGAAGATACAATCACTTTCTATCCTGCGCAAGCAACGATCACAACGAATACTGGAGAACAGCTTGAGTCTGATATATGGTTGAGCGATCATATCGATGGTGATTTTTACGGGCAAGTAAAACAAGAAGGCTCGCAATATTTCATTTTAGAAAAGTCGAAAGCTGAAGAAATTGAGTGGGTTCGTATATTGATTAGCGCACCATTAGATGAAAACTGGAATAGCCTCGGAGAAGATTTAGACTTCCGCGTTGAATTAAAATAATAAGCCGTAAGAATGACGAAAAGAGAATGTAGTTTTTTACATTCTCTTTTTATTACTGTGGTACTTGCATTTTAAATTGTCATTTCAAAGACTATAAGCATCCAAATCTAAGCTAGTAGTCTTTGGTTAGTGGGGCTGCTCCCTGCTAGAAAAAGCGTTACTGCAGTGGGGGCAGTTCACAGACCCCGTTCCTCTCGGTAAATTTCGGGTTGTCACAGTGACGAATTATATTGCATATTCGAAGTTCTCTTTGGTAAAATAAGAACAAATGTTCCTCAGGGGGATTTCATGATTGAATTAGGTACATGTGATAAATGCAATAGGACTGGTAGAGCTAAAAATTTAAAGCATAAGTATGGTCAAAAGTTATGCCCTGACTGTGATTATCGTAGGTACTTCATTATGTTGTACTTCTTTGAAGGTGTAACCAAGATACTACAGGTAATGGATACAAAAGAAGGACAGATCATAAAGGTCTTAGATGAAGATTATATTAATGGCAATATGGACGCTGAGATGAAAAGAGATTTAGAGGAAGATTACGCATCGAAGGTATTGAACAAGAAACCATATTATTGAAAACATTAAGGTATTCGATATCCTAAGGCAGCTGGAGAGAAAAGTCTACAGATTAACGATTGGGTCGAAAACGGGTATGAATGATAAATTTATATAGAGTACTGGATCTTGAAAGTAATCGAAAGAAGCTTAAAAGGCGAATAAAAAAGTTTACTATCTTCAACAACGGGTCCATATTGTGGAAGGTAGAAATGTGACGTAGTAGACGTCTACTATGCAGCAAAAAAAGTGAGATTCAGAATGACCTAATGAGTTTTAAGTTGGATACTTATGTTAAAGTATAATCGGCATTGTGAAGTATTGTACTTAAAGTAACCTACTCTTCGTGACACAACAAATACTTTGGGTACGTTCGCGATAAAGTAATCGTTAGATCGTGTGATTAATACTAGCTGTGGGCATGTAATTAAAACTATCGCGATCTTTAGCTGTTAAATAGGAAGGGGAAACTTGGTAGAAAAAGCTATTAAACGCGTTAATCTGTAGATTTCGTATCAAACCTCAGTTGAACGAGTACAGCTATGGATATAGAATTCTTTTTTAGGATATACAGTCATATTGCAGTTCTCTTACATACGATACAGCAGAAGTATAACTTTAGTACTATAGGAGGGTGTGACATGATTAAACCTAAATATCCTCGAGATCGTTCTCCGGAAAATAATAAAAGACCAAATTTTCTTATTATTCTTGTTGATGAGGAACGGTTTCCAACCACTTATGAAAACGAAGCTCTAAAAGAATGGCGTAAAACTCATTTGAAGACACAGGAGCTTCTACGAGAAAACGGTATGACATTCTTAAATCATTATATTGGAAGTACAGCTTGTTCACCTAGTAGAACAACACTTTACACTGGCCAGTATCCATCCCTACATGGGGTCACTCAAACAACAGGTGCAGCGAAAGGAGCTTTTGATTCAGATGTATACTGGCTTGATCACAATACAGTCCCAACTCTAGGTGACTATTTTCGTTCTGCAGGTTATCGTACGTTTTGGAAAGGGAAATGGCATGCTTCTGATGAGGACATAATCGTTCCAGCAAGTCATAATGCAATGTTAAGTTATAACCCAACAACTGGGGTCCCGGATCCCGAAAAGCAAAAGCTTTATTTACATGCAAATCGACTAGATTCCTATGGCTTTGATGGGTGGATTGGACCTGAACCACACGGATCAAACCCCCGAAATTCAGCTTCATCGGCTGCGATTGGGTTAAATGGCCGTGATGTCGTTTATTCTGAAGAGGTTGTTCGATTAATTAAATCCCTAGAAGATGAAGTTTATTCGGCGAATCACAAGCCTTGGTTAATTGTTTCATCATTTGTAAATCCGCACGATATTACCCTATATGGGTTATTCACACAATTACTACCAACATATAATTTTTCAGTAGATCCTACAGTTCCTTTTATACCACCAGCCCCGACAGCAAACGAGGATCTTCTTACTAAGCCCTCAGCCCAACGTAATTACCGAGACGTTTATCAACAGGCATTACAACCTACATTAGATACACCTTTCTACAGGCAGCTATACTATTCACTTCATAAGCAGGTTGATGATGAAATGTATAAAGTGTTTACCGCACTTAAACAATCTATTTTCTATGAAAATACAATTGTGGTATTTACTGCAGACCATGGCAGTTTAATTGGGGCCCATGGAGGATTGTTTCAAAAATGGCATAATGCCTATGAGGAAGCACTTCATGTTCCACTCATTATTCACAGTCCTAAATACTTTGCGGACTGTAAAGAAACGGATATGCTAACAAGTCATGTGGACATTGTTCCTACTTTATTAGGACTTGCAAATATTGATGTTCAAGAAGTCCAAGAAAAATTGAAAACAGATCATACAGAGGTCCATCCCTTAGTAGGTCGCGACTTAACTTTGTTAATTAATAGAAATTTAGATTTTACTCGAGGTGATGAGGCTCTTTACTTTATGACAGATGATGAATTTTCCAAAGGTTTAAATCAATACACCCTAACTGGCCAACCATATGAAGCAGTTAGACAGCCTAATCATTTGGAAACTGTCATCGTCAAACTACCAACAGGAGAAAATAACTCAAAGGAAATTTGGAAGTTTACTCGGTATTTCGATAATCCACAATTTTGGAGCGATCCAGGCGTTGAAGATGTTGAAACTACCCAGAAGAAAGCCACAGATATTTCTGAGGATCTTCAGGCTGCTATTTGTATCACAACCACTAAATCCCAGCCAGTGCCTGATCAATTCGAGTTATACAATATAACGCGGGATCCGTTTGAGGAAATAAACCTTGCACACCCTATACATGAAACACCTGAATCAAAAACGATTCAAAAACTTCTAACAGGTATTCTTCAAGAACAACGCAAGCAAAAAAGACTCACTCCTTCAAGTGGTTAATTACATGGGAAATGTGCTTGCCCCCCAGTGCGGTAGTGAATTACTCCATCGGGGGTCAGGGTTTTTAGGTTAACTCTTGGATTACGTAGTTGACCTATACTACGCAGCAAATGTTTATTTGGTATTGCAAAATAACTGTAGCAAAAGATCCGTCTCCTCAATTTTTGATATATTCGACTTTTTTTTTAAATGTGATAAAACTTTTAAATTAAAATGTTATTATGGTTATGATTTAACTATTAGGAATAGAGAGGGATTTATATGTCACTCATAACCAAGGATTTACTTACTAACTTTATGTTGATTATTACCCCTATTTTTCTTGTTAACCTTTACATAATGGAACGAAAGTTTAATCTAAGTGAAGCAATGATTAAAAGAGTAATGGTCGTTGTGTTTAGTGTTTGTATAATTCTTGCTTTATCATTTTCCTTTGAATTGTCGAAGGGTCTTATTTTTGATTTTCGAACAATACCTTTTATTTTTGGATTGCTTTATGGTGGCCCGAGAATGGGAGCCATTTTATTAGTAGTCCTTCTTTCATATCGTTTTGCTCTAGGTGGTGAAGGTGTGTGGGCCGTGTTAATCACCTATCTCATCTTGTATGTATCTGGGTGTTTCACATGGAAACATTATCAGGAAATGTCTATACGTAAAAGATATCTGACGACAATAGGTTTCATGCTTCTTACCGTGCTACTTTTGTTCATCTCAACTGCAATTTTGTTTAATTCCTTTGCTTTTTTTGATTTTGTTTTCTGGTTAAATTTCACTATAATCCATGTGGTAGGAGCAATTATCTTTATTCATTTAATTGAAATGATGTTACAAAACTATCAACTTAGAAATGAAATGATACGTAATGAGAAATCAGAGGTTATTAGTCAGTTAGCTGCATCTATTGCTCATGAAGTTAGAAATCCATTGACGACCACCAGTGGAGTAATCCAACTTCTACTAAAAGATGAAATTGAAGATAAAGAAAAACGTAAGGAATTACTTAAACTTGCTAAACAGGAGTTAAAGCAAGCGGAAAGTGTAATAAGTGATTACCTGCTCGTTGCACGACCATACCAAAATAAGGTGGAAACTTTATCAATTGATGAAATTTTATATCGTTCCATAGAGATCATTCGTCCAATGGCAAATATGAATAGTGTAAACATTGTAAGCGAATTGGAAAACAATTGTTACGTCACAGGAGAAGTCCAGAAGTTACACCAATGCTTCTTGAACCTAATAAAAAATGGTATTGAATCTATGCCAAATGGTGGTACATTAACTGTTAAATGTAAAATAATAAAAGGACAATCCAAAGTACAAATTACCATTACAGACTCTGGGATAGGTATGTCAAAACATCAAATAGAATGTATAGGTGATCCATATTATTCAACTAAAGAAAATGGAACAGGACTAGGTATGATGGTCGTTTATCGGATAATTGAAGGAATGGGAGGAAAAATTAAAGTCTACAGTGAATTGGAAAAAGGCACTGAATTTAAAATCCTTCTTCCTCAAACCAAATAAAATTCTTATTAATATAGCGGTTAAGAGACGGTAGGAAAAACAAGGAAACCACATTGGACTCTTGGCCCTCTTGCATAGCAAGAGGGTTTGTTGTTCTTGTAGTTAAATTTGTTGACCACATTTCACTGTAAAATTCCAGCTCCTACTTTATTATGGTAGAATAATATATTATAACTTCATCTTAATAGCAGTGTACACGCATATATTTCGAATTGCGAAATATACTTATTAAGATATACTTATAGATAGGAAATTAACTTAGTAGATCAGGAGTTTTGCATCGTGGATAATCAGAATTATAATAAGGTACTTATTGCAGGGTTGCTGCTTGTCGGGTCTTTTATTGCAGTATTGAACCAGACGCTCATGATTACGGCAATTCCGCCATTGATGATAGAAATGAATATTACGGCCAACACCGGCCAATGGCTGACAACAGTATTTATGCTGGTGATGGGGATTATGGTCCCGATCTCAGCATTTCTAATTGAAAAGTTTACAACGAGGCAGTTGTTCTTATCAGCGATGGGGATTTTTACGTTCGGAACGGTAATCGCTGCTGTCGCGACGAATTTTCCTGTGCTTCTTGCTGGGAGAATTATTCAATCGATGGGGGCAGGGGTGATGATCCCCTTAATGCAGACGGTCTTTTTACTCATCTTCCCTGTGGAACGACGAGGGACCGCGATGGGATATATAGGTCTTGTGATTTCGTTTGCGCCAGCGATCGGCCCGGTGTTATCGGGATGGATTATCACCACGTATGAGTGGCGCTACATGTTTTACGGGATTTTACCGTTAGCGATATTAATGTTGATTGTCGCTTATTTTAGTATGAGAAACGTGACCGAGCTTAAAAATCCGAAAGTCGATCCAGTCTCCATTATGTTATCGACCTTTGGTTTTGGAGGACTTCTATACGGGTTCACGAGTGCAGGGAATAATGGCTGGGGGAATTGGCAAACACTGCTTTTCCTTATCTTAGGTTCACTGACGATTTACTTTTTCATTCGACGCCAGCTAGGGTTAGCGCGCCCGATGCTCGAATTCCGAGTGTTTAAGGCGAAGATGTTCACACTTTCAACGATTATTTGCAGCATTGGCTTTTTGGGCTTGATTGGACTGGAGACACTCATTCCTCTCTATATGCACAATATGCGCGGGTTTACAGCCGTTGAAGCAGGAATTGTGTTGCTTCCAGGAGCCCTAATTACAGGGTTTATGGCACCAATTACTGGTCGACTTTTTGACCGATATGGTGCGCGGGTGTTAGCGATACCTGGTCTGATCATTATGACGGTTTCATCGTTTGCCTTTTTGTTCATTGATACAAACACGTCGATTATGTATTTAAGTGTGATGTATGCGATCCGGATGTTCGGCTTCGGGATGGTGATGATGCCAGTCAACACTGCAGGATTAAATCAAATTCCAAGAAAGCTGATTCCGCACGGGTCAGCGGTAACGAATACGATTCGCCAAATGTCAGCGTCGATTGGAACGGGGCTGCTGGTCACAGCGATGACCACCGCTGAAAGAGCGGGTTCTAACTTCCCGCAAATTGCAAACCCTGATATTTTTGGGGCGATCGTTGCCTTTGGTATGATTGCAGCATTAACGTTTGTCTCCTTAATTCTCGGATTTAAAGTGACGAAAACAGAAACACCAACCGATGAACAGTGGGAGAAAGGGGCGAGTTAGGGTTGTGTTAAAATTTCTGTCACATTGAAAGGCAATAGCAATAAAAACAGCGTACCTATTCACATATGACTAGGTACGCTTGTTTTGTTGATTTTTCGACGTGAATTATGCACTAGAACCCCTGATAAAAAAACTATTTTGGTAACGCCCCAAAAGAGGTGGTACGTTGTTATACCTCTCTATACTTAGGGGAATTTTGCATCCTCAAGAAAAGGTTGGTAATAAGCTTTGAAAATAGAAATATGATGCAATACAAAATAAATAGATGAAAATAATTAGTCCCTTTATTTAAAACAAATAAATTTAGATGTACCAATATCGGTTTAAATGCAAAGGCTAATAGGAGTGACAATGCAAACGAATAAATATAAAAATTCTTCTTATGGTTTATTGTCCATTGATAAATAATCATATACACAACTGGAATTAAAGCCGCATCTAAGGATAGGTTACCAGGAATGTATGGTATTAACTCAAAGGGATAACTGAAAAATCCATGTTTAACACCAGCTATATTAATATAACTGAACCAAATGTGAATGTTCGTACCATAAAAACCCAAGAGAAAAATATTCTTCCTATCTATTACAAAATACAACAAAACTAAGGGAACTATAAACATAAATAAAACGATCTTAAAACCCCAAGTATCAATATGGGAATATTGTTGCCAGAACTCTAGCTGGGTTTGGGTTAGTTTTTCAGTCATCGAGGTTATTTTATCAAGGGCATCCAAATGTTCTTTTGACGTCAACATAAAACGAATCCCACCCTTTTTTTTAATTATTATTGGTAAGGAATTTTGAAATTATCCATGATTAGTACTGTATAGATTAAAAGGGCTTTGTGGAAGAATGTCTTTAAGCTATTGAAGATTTTTTTTGCATAAAACAAAAAGAAGAAGACCGTCAATGTGGACGATCTTCTTAGAAAATGTCATTTGACTTAAAAAATGTGCCTGAATTAATTAGTTGCTGGACATAAACTTTTTCTCGGACTGCTTTACGCTAAGTACGGTAATTGTAAGCAGGATGAGCACCATTCCAAGAAGTTGAATGATTGTCAAATGATCTCCAATAAGCAGAACGCCAAATAATGAAGCAGTCACAGGCTCTACCATTGCGACCATCGAAGCAGTTGTCGGGGGAGTCCATCGAATGCCAATCAGATAAATTATAAATGAAATTCCAGCACCAACGATCCCCAATAGAAGAAACCATCCTATGTCACTTGATGTCAGTACACTAGCTGCTTCACCTGTGTCCGTAAAAAGAAAAAGGATGAGACAAAATGAAAGAAAAGCGATAGTTAAGGTGGTCTGCGGCTTTCCGATAGAAGAGGCATTTTTAAACGCGAATATAAATAAAGCATAAGAAAGTCCAGAAGCAAGCCCCGCTGCTGTCCCTAGAAAACTCACTGAAATTGATTCGGTGTTGTAGGCACCTGTAAGCAGGATAATCCCCATAAGTACACCGGAAATGCACCCCCATTTAAACCAAGTCGAACGTTCTATTCGTAATAAAAAGGAGATTAAAAGAACGAACAGAGGTGCGGTGTACATTAACGTAGCAGCAACAGCAATGCTTGATGCTTGAATACTTACAAAATAAAAAGTGAAATTTCCAGCAACACCAATACCTGCCAATAGGGACCATATGTATAAACGGGTAGAGAAGATCCAATTTTGTCTAAAGCGAAAGAGAAACCAAGCGAAAAAACATATAAATCCAACAACCCCTCGGTAAAATGAAATCACAATAGGATCCCAGCCCTTGTTTATTAAAATATTGGCAATTCCCCCACTAATGCCCCAGCATATAGCGGCTAGCATAACCAAACCTACACCTGAAAATCTCATCGTGAACCTCCTAAAGATAAGTCATGGTATGAATTTTTGATCACACTATTAGAAACCTAACGTGGCCTTAATAACGAAAATTCAAGGACCAAACGCCTCTTGACGTTCCTAATCAAACTTAAAACGTATGTAATTCCTTTAATTTCTCATCCCTAAACCTAAATCAGTTCGCATGCAATATGAAAGGACGGTTGCTCTAAAAGAATATTTGAAACTTTACGATCAGGGGATAGCGGTAAAAACAGTGAAGTTCAATATTACTGACTGCCATAAAGGAGTTGTCGATAAGGCAACACCTCAGTTTGTTAAGGAGCATAATCTTTATGAGAATCTCTGGTTTTTATGGTAAATTGTTTAAAACAGTCTATTGATCTAATTGCAATTACAAATAGAATTTTATTTTATATTGGATACATTATTTCTGTAATTAGGGGTTTATGCTTAATCAATAAAGTAAAACTTCACTTTTCTTATTGCATTAAAAGGGGCTTTTTTTGAAGAAGACCAACTGACAAAAACACATTAGTTTGCTGCGCAGTACAACGATATTGTGCAACAAATGTCTTTAGTTTTCGGTTAGAGAAAGAATGTGTACTTAAACTGACAAGCACAAGCCCAAGAGTTAATAGCGCTATTAAGAAATTGTTTCACAAACGGTCCATATTGTTGAAAAATGATTGAATAAATTATCTTTATTTGAAATAATTAGGATTGAACAAAGCAGAATACTTAAAAAAAATATGTGCAATGAGGAAAAGGGGAATTTTCCATAATGGGGGAAGGTATTTGAACAAAAGGTTTGTATTCACACTTATTCTTATTTTAATAGCTTCGATATTACCAATTATTTTGTTAAAAGAAACATTGGGCTATGTGCCTTTTTGGGTATCGTTTATACAGCTCTTCCTTCTGATGGTCGGATGTTTATTTTGTTTTTTTGTAGAAGATTTTAAACCTTTCTTAAAATTTGCTATCATTCTTGTTACAATCATTTTAGGAGAATTAATTATTAAATCTATTTCTAAAACATCCTTTTGGATCTCTTTGTTTGACGGTGATTCTTTTATAGATCATTTCGGAAGCAGCATTCTCTTAAAACTTATAATGGTTATTCCTGTGATTTTCGTGTTACTTTTATTATTAAAAACAAGAGAAGCTGCATACCTTACCAAGGGTAATTTTTCTGTTAAAGCTAGTAAAATTGGCTTTCTAGGAATTAAGGAATATAGAATTAGCTGGGGAAAGCTTTCCATCATTTCCGGCTTCTTAATTGCACTTGGTACGCTTCTATTAACTTTGTTTACCGTAACAGGTTTTTCTGTTCCAAGTGGTTTAGATCAATTAATTGTTTTCTTTCCTGTTATTATCTTATTAGCACTGGCAAATTCATTTTGTGAAGGGGTAATTTATAGAAGTGCCATATTAGGAACACTTAAAGAGGCTTTACCAAAAAACTCTGTTGTTCTTATTGCGGCTATATTCTTTGGAATTGCCCACTATTACGGTGCTCCCAGTGGTATGGTCGGTGTATTTATGAGTGGTCTTCTAGGGTGGTATCTGTGTAGAAGCATGTACGAAACAAAAGGTTTTGCCACTGCCTGGTTCATTCATTTCATGCAGGATGTTGTGATTTTCTCTACTATATATTTGTTGTTTGGATATACAAACTAATGTTTTTAAGGTTTTAGGCATTTCAACTTATCAACGATCTGGAACGTTTGTCTCACATTTGAGAGAACGTTCTTTTTTCAATTAAGTTCAATTTGTGGAAAATGTTTATATTTAACTTCCATAGTAATGTTATTAAGTTTTCACATAAACTATGATCAAGAGATGTGCGCCATGATTATCCAGAGCCAATTCAACAACAGTTTATTCAAATAATAAATAAGAAACAAAATTATCGATGGTATCTGAATATGATGGATTAATTGAACTTCAAAAATGGACGAGAATATGTTAAACAGAGATCACTTTGTTTGTTCTAACAATACTTGATAGGCTGGAATGATACACATTGAGAGGGAGAAGGAGA
This sequence comes from Alkalihalobacterium sp. TH-98, assembly GCF_057473385.1. Classification (NCBI taxonomy): domain Bacteria; kingdom Bacillati; phylum Bacillota; class Bacilli; order Caryophanales; family Bacillaceae; genus Alkalihalobacterium; species Alkalihalobacterium sp. TH-98. Next base: position 25,914 of record NZ_JBYCKM010000050.1, read on the forward strand.
TCCTCGCTACTCCACATGGTTCATTTTTTCAAATCTTCTCTTATTCTTATATCTACTTCATGAAGAATAGCACTAGGTATAGTATGGAGTGCCATTGCTAGATTAAAAAGTACATCCAAAGTTACGCTTCTTCTACCGCCTTCAATATCAATGATGTTTCGCATGGAAAGGCCTGCTTCCTCAGCTAATTGCTGTTGCGTCATCCCGTTCGTTTCTCTTAATCGTTTAATTACTTTTCCAAATGTTTTAAACAGAAGATTGTTTTTACCCATGTGAAAGCTCCTTTTTAAACAAATTATAGAATTTGTCCAGAAGAAGCGGAATGAAATATAGTGCACATAGAGGGATATAATGTAAAAAGCCTAAATACAGTTTAAAAGTATCAGTGCTACTACCCTTATTATTATGCACCGATGCTGTTTTGAATGGAATGAACGATAGATAGTGCATGTTTGATTAAGAAATTGTAAATTTTCAAAATGCGAGAATTGAGATAAGGTGGCGTTCGATGGTTAAGGTTAGGAGGTGTTTTTCTAGAGGTTAAGTGTATGGGGATTGGTGGTGTGATGAACCCAGATTTTTAGAGATGCAGGGGCTGGGTAACGTAAGCGGACTCTGAGGCCCTTATTTCGATGAAAATGGCCACTTTATAGATGTTAGCGGACTCAGAAGCCGTTATTTCGTATGAAACAAGTGAAAACGAACGCAATCTTGCTAGATAAGGGCCTCTCTGCAACTAGAATAAAAAGTGGACACCCCTTTAACGAACATCATTTTTGGATATGATGATAATAACAAGGAGGGGTTCCCTATGAGTGAACAACGGCA
>NZ_JBYCKM010000051.1:0-3029 GCF_057473385.1 Alkalihalobacterium sp. TH-98
ATTGTCACAAACGTGACGTTTTTAAAACATTGACGAGATATCATGTATCTCATTTATTTCGCTTGGCTTTTTGTTCAGTTTTCAAAGAACTTTTTATATGTCGTTTGTTAACGACAAGATTCATTATAACACAATAAATAATTCTGCGCAATAACTTTTTTTGAATGCAATTTCTTATTTTCGACTCATGTTAAAGCGACAAGATTTATAATATCACAATATAATATTATCAGCAAGTGTTTTTTTAAAATGTTGTTATGATATATGACACTTTAAAGCATCACTATTAATTAACCAACAAGAATAACTATATCATATATATTAATTCTGCGCAACTGTCGGATGCCTCTTTTTTTGTGTCGACAGATGTATAAATTTATCATAAGCAACTAAAAAATTCAAGAGGTATATCTGAACAACGCATTAAATGAGTCCATAATTCCTTTATTATTAAAGCGCTAGAACTTTACCGCCTGTATCAGATATTAACACTTATTTTAGTCACCCTTTGGAGTTAAGATATAGTTACATAAACAATAATATTTTATACAACTATAGCATTTCTAATTGCGAAATCAGAGACAAAAAAACTAGCTAAAAGAAGCTAGTTTTTTTCAAATTGTTAACACTTTAAGAGACCCAACCATTCAAAACATCACATTTTTACTACTTCACTTAAATAGAGATTTCAACTCAAAGGAGGTAAATGACGTTTTATTTTGAATAAGTGATGTTTGTTCGTTCCGCACGTTAATTGAATTCCTTTCTGTTTATTTACATACACATACTAGAAATTACCTTTAACCATACATCACGACACAACCAGAATTTTTCTAACTGTCTTACTATAGTCCATTTGCTCAATCCATAAACTTGTTGTTAAAGTTAATATGCTTATCCTCTAACCACAATTATTCTCCATTGGTTTTACGTTATTATAACCTACCTTTAACGGAACCAACGTTGATGGTTGAGCCTCCTAAAGGGTTAACTTATATGTTATTATTATCTCTTTCTAATTAGATTATATCATACTTACCAATCGAAATTTTTGAACATTTAATGAATTAGGAAATTGCTAGAAAGCTCTAAAAGTCTTTTCTAAGTACCAAAAGCCTCTTCAAAGCTTCCTTTTAAATATACCTTATTAAGATTCTAGCCTTGGTCCAAAAAAATTAACACTAAGACTAGTAGTGAACCCAAGATAACTCAATATTTATTTGAAATAACCCTTTACAACTTTACCTAGCTTTTCAATTCCTTGAACTATTTCTTTTTCACTGGAATAACTAAACGAAAGTCGAAGAAACTCATTTCCGGCTTTTTGATCTAAGAAAAAGTGTTTACCAGGAACAAATGAAACACCTTCTAATAACGCCTTTGTTAATAATTCCCCCGTATCTACACCTGTAATCTTAACCCATAAAAAGTAACCCCCTTCTGGTATATGCCACGAAACCGATTTAGGAAGGAATTTTTCAAGAGCTGAAATTAAAACTTCACACTTAGCCCTGTATCTGCCCCTTAGGACATTTAACTGTAAATGAAAATCTGTGTTGTCTAGATATGTAGCCATAGCCGCTTGTGAAAAAGGATGATCTAAATCTTTTTTAAACCAAGCTAAGGCCGTTATGGATTTTTGTGGACCTACTACCCATCCAATACGTAGTCCGGGTGCTACCACTTTTGATAATGAACCAACGTGAAGTACACGCCCCTTTTTATCCAATGCTTTGAGTGACAGAAGACACTTATCAAAGAATAGTTCTCCATAAGCATCATCTTCTAAAATAAGAAAATTATATTCTGAAGCAAGCTCCAATAAATGCTGCCTCCGCTGTAACGTCATCGTTGTACCTGTAGGATTTTGAAAAGTTGGAATGGTATATAAAAAACGCGGAAGAGGCAAACCTTTACCTTTCCTTTCTACTAGTATTTTTTCAAATTCCAGTGTTTGAATTCCGTACCGATCGACAGGTATACTAATAAAATTATGAGTGTAATTTTGAAAAATTTCTAAAGCTTCCATATACGTTGGAGCTTCTATAGCTACAGTCGTATCATCAGTAATGAGAATACGAGCAATTAAATCGATGGCCTGACAAGCTCCAGATGTGATCAATAACTCTCCTTCAGAAACATCAATTTGACGTTCTACTAACCTTTTTTGAATTTGTCTCTTTAAATTAGCCATTCTTGGACTTCCAAGATAATGGAGCGGTAAATCCTCCTCCTCCTCAAGCAGACCTACAATTGCTTTCTTTAGCTCAGTAACAGGTACGAGAGAAGGCTCCGGAAAGCCAGAACTAAGCCGAATACATTTATTAGGCATTTCTGGCATCCACTCACCTGGCGGATTGTTCTCAAGAGCTTTTTTAGTATTCTCGGAAAAAAAAGACTCAATATTCACTACTAATCATTCATCCTTCCGATAATCATCATTTCAAAAAATTAATGCCTTAAAGTAGATTGTAGACGATTTACGCCTTTATCGCTATTGTATCATCATTATATTAACTAGAAAGCTTACTCCTCCTTTTTTCATACTAAAATAGCACAACCCATTTAGATTGTGCTTTATGCCTAGCTGCGTCCCTTATAACCTTTCTTTCCTATAGGGATGTATCCATGAAGTCTCACCTAATGCCCATCATGTTGTTCTACAAAAAGAAAGGTTTCCTCTCATAGACGGGGTGCGATGCATCGCTTCGAACTTCTGACAGTGCACTCTAAAACTGCATTCCCCTTATGTTTTTAACTAAGTACTTTTGCTTTTGATTACGTTTCATTATAATGTTCTTCTATTGTTTCACGGACTGAGAAGCCCTTATTATACAAAAATCATCGTTTTAAAGACTTATGAGGACTGAGAGGCTCTTATTTACATAGAAGCATGTGATATTCACGAAATTTTCATGCAATAAGGGCCTGTGTGCAACTAGAATAAAAAGTGGACACCCCTTTAACGAACATCATTTTTGGATATGATGATAATAACAAGGAGGGGTTCCCTATGAGTGAACAACGGC
>NZ_JBYCKM010000052.1:0-4377 GCF_057473385.1 Alkalihalobacterium sp. TH-98
CCAGGTACCTTTAGTCGACTAAAGGTACCTGGCACCACTCTGTGATCTGTTAGTTTAGTAAGAACAAATGTTCAGGTGGTAAGGTTACTTTTTTGCTTGTAAGGGCTGCTTGTAAGCGGTTATTCGGGACGATCGCTTTTAGATCTAGGTTACCTACTCTCAGGAGAACGAGCGTTTGATTGATGCCACCGATGATCTCACCCATTTCAAATTCAAAGGTATTACGAGCCGGCCCAGCCTCATTAACAAATTCAATGTTTTCAGCATGGATACCTACATGTGTCGGTGGCGGTTGAATAGGTTCATTGTTGATTACATTCAACCGCAGACCACCGATACTTACTTCGATTTCCTCATTCCTTTTATCAACTGAGCTAACGGGAAGCACATTTTTACAGCCGATGATTTGAGCTGCGGCAACTGACCTTGGTCGTTGAAACAACTCTTGTTTCTCACCAAACTGAATAACTTTCCCTTGTTTTAAAAGAAGAATTCGATCAGCCAGCCGATACGCTTCTTCCATGTTGTGGGTAACGAGCAACACCACCCCTGAGAAGTTTTCCTGGATGATCTTTAATAATTCTTGCTCGAGCATGTGCTTTACATGATGGTCGAGTGCTGAAAAAGGTTCGTCAAGCAGCAGGAGATTAGGGTTTGTAATTAATGTTCTACCAAGAGCAACACGTTGTTGTTGGCCGCCGGATAGTTGCCTTGGGTAATGTTGCTCATATCCCTCTAGATGAATTTTCACAAACATTGCAGCTACTTTCTCTTCAATTTCCCGTTTGTTATGGGACTTCTTCAATCCAAACGCAATGTTTTCTTTAACCGTTAAGTGGGGGAAAAGTGCGTAATTTTGAAATACGTAACCAATGTTCCGGTGCCTCGTTTTAATCATGGTTTTCGTCTTAGCATCAAAGAGTGTTCGATCGTGTAACACAATTTTCCCGTTGTCAGGGGTGTGGAGTCCAGCAAGGCATTGTAATGTTAAACTTTTTCCACATCCTGATGGCCCTAGGATGGCAGTAATTCCCTTTTTTGCTTGGAACGAAACATCCAGCGCAAAGGTATCTAGTTGTTTCTGAATGTTTACTTCTAACACTTCTTCCTCACCCCTTTACAACTTTTCTTTCTAAGCGATTAATAACATATAGAACCGTGATCGATGTTGCGGTCATGATCAAAACGAGTACATTGGCTAAGTCGCGATTACCAGCGAGAAGTGCGTCATAAATAGCAATCGGCATCGTCATGGTTTCATTAGGTATACTTCCTGCCACCATTAACGTAGCACCGAAATCCCCTAGTGCTCGTGCGAATGAAAGCGTTAGTCCAGAAGCAATGCCTCGCCAAGCAAGCGGTAATATTACCGTAAAAAAGATATTGAGATCTGATCGGCCTAACACTTTAGCGGCATTCACAACATTTTGATCGACACTAGCAAACGATGCTTTTGCAGATTTGATTAAAAAAGGAATCGAGACGACCAGTGCTGCGATGACGGCTCCTGTTGGCGTAAATACAATCGTCATATTAAATTGTTGCTCCACAAACTGCCCGATCGGACTTTGTCTTCCAAGTAAAACAAGTAAATAGTATCCGAGAACAGTAGGCGGTAAAACGACAGGTAGCGTAATAACCGTATCAACGAGATCAGCTATTTTCCCTTTTGATTTAGCTAGGTAATACGCAATTGGCAAGCCGATGAGAAGAGCTAAAAGAGTCGCCGTTGCAGCAACTCTTAATGAAAGAAATAGTGGAAATAAATTAACTTCTGCCATAACTTACTTCTCCTCACTCAGGCACAACAAAACCGTAGCGTTCCATAATCGGTTTCCCGACAGGCCCCATAATAAATTGAATAAACTCTTGTGCTAGCTCTTCTTCTGTTGTCCGATTGATAACAGCGATCGATTGTTCTAAAGGTGCATGCATGTCATCAATGATGATGTGAAAGTCAACTTCATCTTCTTTATATAAAGATAAGGCAATTATTCCTGCTTCCACATTGCCTGTCTCAATATAAGCTAACGTGTCCGAAATATTCCGGCCATAGACGAGTTTTCCTTGTAACCCTTCCCAGAGATCAGCCTCTTCTAAAGCTTGTTTTGCAGCTAGTCCGTAGGGGGCATGATCAGGGTTAGCAATGGCGACTTTTCGAACTTCTTCTTTTAATAGATCATCCAGTGTTTCAATAGAAATCGTTTGATCTGGAAGCGTAGCGATCCCAATTCGTCCGAAAGCATAGGTCGTTTGTGTATCCGGAATAATTAATTCTTTCTCATTCAATTGGTCAACAAATTGAATATTAGCTGCAGCAAATATATCAAAAGGAGCACCGTTTTCAATTTGGTCAGCAAGTTGACCTGTAGACCCAAAAGAAAATGTAACTGTGACCCCTGTTTCTTCTTCAAATAGTTGACCTAGCTCTGTAAAAGCGAGGGTTAAGTCGGACGCTGCTGCCACTTTAAGTTCAATGCTCTGTTCATCGACTGTATTGTCACTCGTACCACAAGCTGAATTTATAATTGAAATAAAAATTATCATGGGTAATATAGTAAAAATCGTTACTTTCATTTTTGTCGATCCTTTCTATCTATAAAAACTGTAATTATAACTAAATATGAGTATAACATTAGTCTCTCGTTTCGCAATGAAATAAATCACAGTCTTACTAGAGAATAAACTTTTGATTCAACCGGAAAAAAGATCATTTACTTCAGATTATTATATTCGAGGGACATTAGCGTAAAATTAGAATTTAATATGTGAAGTAGGTAAAAAAAATCATATATGTTTTCCAAAAAATAGGAGTGATTAAAATGTAGATCAGCCGCGAGAAGGTTATGGATGACAAAAGAAGGATCGGATACATTAATTGAAAGGGAAGGTCTTAAGCGTATATTCAAATGGATTTCAATTATACTAACCATTTTTGTTTCTATCGTTATCTATTTTGTCATCTATTTAACATATTCTGCAAATCATTTAGAAATAGAAGAAGGTAAAATTAAAGTAACAGGTCACTTAGGAACAGAAATAGCGATTGAAGATGTTCAAGTCGTTGAGCTTCATGCTTCAATACCGATTATCCAACGTAAAGTCGGTGGAGCTTCTATTGTCAATCGAAAAAAGGGGCAGTTTTTACTTGAAGATTTAGGAAGAGGACATCTTTATGTTCAGTTGAACAAACCTCCATTTATTTACATAAAGTCGGAGGCCGCTACATTTACACCAATTCAACAGACCCAACGGTTACTCAAGAATGGTATGACGCTCTTAAATAACAAGTGGGTTAAATGGACTCTTCATTTTCTTATAGAAAGGCAGTGAACAAAGTGAAAGCAAACTTATATATCTCCCTCATATTAGCCGCATTTGGCGTGTTAGCAGGCATTTTTATTATTCCATACCAAATGGAAACGATGAGTACATACTTATCACCAGATGTGTTTGATCCGAACGATCTGCCGCTGCCAATGGCCGCACTCATTGGAATAGCGTCGATTCAGCTAGGGGTTGCCACGTTTGTAGCAAGTATTTTAGGAATTATTCTGGCTAGAAATGTAAACTTGAAGCTTCCGATTCTTGATGGACTCGTGAATAAAAATCAGAGAGTGACCGTTTCAGGGAAGTGGCTGACGTACGCGGTTTTGTTAGGGGTTCTTGGTGGGTTTACAATTGTTGCTGCAGATTATTTTTATTTTCAACACCAAATTCCACTCATTGCTGATAATCCACCTGCTTTCTCATTAAATGGTTTACTGGCTGGAGTTCTGTATGGTGGTGTGATTGAAGAAGTTCTCATGAGACTATTTTTGATGTCCTTCATCGTTTGGGTTTTATACAAACTTTTTGCGAGGGCAAAAGCAACCATTCCTCATGCTTTTTACTGGATGGCTATCGTACTGGCAGCGATTGTATTTGCAGTCGGACATTTCCCGACAACTCAGGTTGTTTTCGGGGAATTAAGTTCCATATTAGTTATTCGCTCGTTTTTATTAAATGGACTGTTCGGGGTTGTGTTTGGTTATTTATATTGGCGCAAAGGGATTGAGTATGCAATATTCAGCCACATGACGGCACATATCTCTATGCAGTTGCTCTTTATACCGATTTTTTATTAAAAACAAAACATCTGGCTACCTTAAAGAAGTTGTGGTTATGACATCGCAGCTTCTTTTTTTGCAGTAATATTATTGGTTTTTCTCTTGAGCACACGAACCAGCGGTATACGTTGAAGGGATCTCCTAGAAAGTCCCATAAGTGCACACGAACCAGCAGTATACGTTGAAGAGATCACCTAAAAAGTCCCATAAGTGCACACGAACCAGCAGTATACGTTGAAGGGATCACCTAAAAAGTCCCATAAGTGCA
>NZ_JBYCKM010000053.1:0-60212 GCF_057473385.1 Alkalihalobacterium sp. TH-98
CTTCGGCTTCCGCATCCGCATCGGCGTCAGCATCGGCTTCGGCTTCCGCATCGGCGTCGGCGTCAGCATCCGCTTCGGCTTCCGCATCCGCTTCGGCATCCGCTTCTGCATTAGCATCCGCATCGGCATCCGCTTCAGCATCAGCGTCGGCTTCGGCATCGGCTTCGGCGTTGGCTTCCGCATTAGCGTCAGCATCGGCAATAGCAGTGGCTTCATTGTTAATGTCAGATCCGCCGCCAATTGTTCCAACACCTAAATCTGATACACCTAAAGAATCGAAATCGCTATCTACACCTACCTCTATATAACTATTAATAAGATCCTCTAAGTGTTGCAATTTCGAGAGTATCTTCTCTCTTCTTTTCCTAACATTAATATGATTGCGGTTTAAACTTCTCTGTTCTAATTGATCTAGCTTAGCAAGAAGTTTTTCTCGCCTTTCATTAAGTCTGTCTACCCTCATACCATCTCTGGAATTTTCATCATGGTTACTCAATAATTACTCCTCCTTTTTCTAAATGTAGTAGCATTATAGTTTTTAAAAAATTAATTGTTCTAGGTGAAACCCTCAAATTAAAGGTTTTAACTAAAAAAAAAGTTAAATTGGTATTAATAACTACAGACTCGTATCCTCAAGAACTGTAAGCATCTTAAAACAGAACAAAAAAAGACCTCAGTTCATATAACGAGGCCTTTTATTAATCTTATAATTCTACTGTCCTTTTTACTGTAAGTTAGTTTCTTGTTTTTCTTCTTCAACCACTTCTTCTTCATTTTTTGCTGCATCTGCTTTCTTTTGAGTACGTGCTTCTGCACGATTTAAACGTCTTCCAATTTTTTCAATTTTCTCTAATAGCTTTTCTTTTGTATTCTCATTTTCCTCAGCTTCAGCTTGTAACTGTTCTAATCTTTGCTGAAGCTCTTCTCTTTCCTTTTCAACATTATCCAATAATACCAATTGTTCTAATAGTTCTTCCTGTCTTTGTTTTCTTCGCATTACCTTTCTTTCGCCCAAGTTCCTAACCTCCTTTCGCAGATAATAGCATTATAGATAATTGTAAATTATTGGTTCTAGGCAATTACCTTATTTTTTATTGTTTTTCTCTATGTAGTTATCTACTAATCATCTGAATACAATGTACATTTACCTTTTAAAACTAAAATTAATGAGTTAATAAAAAATTTAGAGAACAAAAAAAAAGACCAACCGTTTGGGTAATCTACTGATTGATCTTTACTAAAGTCTATTTGCAGTTTTATTATATTTCTAGTCTTCCTTATATATCGGCAAATGAATGACAATCGTTGTTCCTTCTCCAACTTCACTGTCAATTTCTATTAATCCTTTATGCTCTTCAATAATTTTAAAGCAAACCATAAGTCCTAGTCCTGTGCCATGATCTTTACTTGAGTAAAACGGCTCACCTAGTCTTTTAATTTTTTCTTTTGGAATGCCACATCCTTGATCCGTAACTTCTATTTTTACGTATGGATCACTGTTGTTCATTTTAATTTTTAGTTTACCACCTGTTGGCATAGACTCTATCGCATTTTTCAAGATGTTAATTAATACCTGTTTAATTTTATGTTCATTACAAATGATGGTATCTATACTTGGATCAATTTCACATTCGATTTCGATTTGATATAATAGTGCTTCTGTATCAATGATAGCCAATGTGTTTTTTAAAATTTGTACGGGGTCTTTTTCTAAAAATAGATTAGCTTGTGGTTTAGCTAATGATAAAAATTCGGTAACAATTACTTCAATTCGCTCTAATTCAGATAACATTAAATCAGCATATTCTTTTTGGATACGGTCACTAAAAAGCTGAATAAACCCTTTTATAGATGTGAGTGGATTTCGTATTTCATGTGCTACCGCAGCTGACAGCTGACCAATGACAGATAGTTTATCCGACCTTTTTAAAAGTTCATCTGTTCTTTTCCGGTCACTAATATCTCTTGAAACTGATGTAAAGCCAATTAAATTACCCGTACCATCTCGTAATGGTGAATACGTAATACTGACGTCAATAATGGAACCATCTTTCTTTTTTCTTTTTGTCTCTATGCCGATAATATCTTTACCAGCTTTTATTTTCTCAATAATTTGGTTCATTTCTTCCCGTTGTTCGTCTGGAAGAACGGGATATTTCTTTCCAATAATTTCTTCGAGCTTCCAACCATAAATACTTTCGATCGCTGGGTTGACATGTAGGACCTTCCCGTCTAATGACAATGTTCCAATACAATCAGCACTATGATAGATTAAAGATTCCAAAAATTCCTTCGTTTGCTTGAGTTTTTCTTGTGATTTTACTTTTTCTGTTATATCTTCTACAATCCCATACACACCGATCACGTTTTCCTTGACAATAATCGGTACGTTTGTAACTTTTAAATACACATTTCTACCTGTTTTATGTCTTATCGTCGTTTCAAATTCTTGTGAAATCCCTGTAAGTGATTGATTGAAATACGCCTTTGCTCTTTCTACATCACTTTGATTTACAAATTGATAGGTGTTCTCCTTAATTTCCGTAAACTCATACCCTAAAATTTGTTCGAGTGAACGATTGCAGCTCGTCATTTTTCCATTTAAGTCCATAATACAAATACCGTTCGGATTATGATCAAACAACGATTTAAATTGTTGTTCGTTCCTCTCTAACAGTCGTTCGGTTTTCTTTCGTTCTGTTATATCGCGCCCAATAACAACGATTCCCTTATTTAGTATGTGGTCCTCACTTATAAGAGGTACTTTAATGATATCGTATACTAACTCATCCCCATTCGTTTGCGGGAATTTTAGCTCTCTTCTTACAGGTGAATTAAGCTCCAGTACTAACTGGTCGGTTTCTTCTACTTGAGAAAGGAAATATTGATATTGTTGATATAAAGGCTTCGTTTCGTCACCTGCTTGACTAAATTGAAAAGTTGGAAGTTTTTCTTTTGCCGTCTGATTTCCCTCAAGCCAGCGACCTTTCTCATTTTTAAATACGATTAAATCAGGAATAATGTCCATTACAAACTTAAATCGTTTTTCCGTTTCATGGAGTAATCTTTTTTCCCCTTCTTTTCTTTCAATAGCTAATCCTACTAACTTAGCACACATCTCAATCATTTCTAATTCTAGTCCTGTTGGGACGGATGAATATGGATGGTAGATAGCAAAAGCCCCCACCACTTCCTCATCAATAAAAATAGGAATAGACCAGCAGGAGTGAAGTCCGTAACTTACGGTGTGGGTGCGAAATCCCTCCCATAATGGGTCTGTTAAAATGTCTTGCGTTATGATAGGTTCTTTTCGTAGCATCGCTGTTCCACAAGAACCTTTTTCTCCAATTTTCTCACCATAGAACCGCGCAATAAACTCGTGTGGAAGATTAGGTGCAACGATCTTACTAATCTTTTTATCTTGATTTATAAGTAAAATGGACGAATAAGCTTTTCTAACAAAATAGCCTTCAACCATCGTGGATAAACGCTGCAGGATATTATGCAATGACTCACGTTTAACGATCATATTGAGAACAGTTTGATTTAGCTCTAATAATAAATCACGCTGCTTTTGCTTCGTAATATCTTCTAACGTGATAAGTATAAGGTTTGCTTCATTTTCGGAAAAAGAACGACAATGCAATTTCAGCCATTGTTTATGTAAAGTTTTTATTTCAATCAACCGAGAAGAATGCTTCATCTCATGTATTTGATTAGTCAAATGATGAATAACTTCATAATAACTTTGTTGAATTAAATCATAAAAGGAAGCGCTTACTACACTATTTCCATTATTTAATATATCATTTGCTAAGTCATTTGCAACCGCTATACTACCATCAACCGTGATTGCAATGATTGGTATTGGACTATGGTTACAAAAATAAGTAATGTTTTCATACGAACTTTCTAGTTGCTCCATAAACAGTTTCCTCCATTTCCTCAGTCTTCATCACTCTATATAAACTCCAATAAATTACAGAACATTTATTCTATTTTATTATAAAATGATTTCCTATTAAACTCCAAAATTATATTCTAGTAGTATTTTCTTAAAGCATATAATTTTAATAAGACCTATACCCCATTCTCAAAAAATGAAACCAGGTACCAGGTACCTTTACCCTATTGCAGTGATAAAGGTACCTGGTACCTCGACCATGATTATTTTATGTTTGCCAATACGGTCATCTTCTTTAGTTGTTGGTTTTCACTTTGTGCGATTTTAATGTTTTGGAATTTTGCATAGTTTACTTTAATGCCATCATCTAAATTTAGCGTAATTTTTTGACTTGCAAGATGTGCAATGACTTGATCATATTGTTGGCATTCTATGATTTGCTTTTCGATGTCGGCTAGCTTCTTTTGGGCTTCCGCTTTTTCCCCAGTGGAAACACCACCGGACCGAATGAACGTACCGAGTCGGTCTATTTCTGCTTCATATTTTCGTTGAAGTGAGTGTAAGTAACCGGTTCGAACCTTAGAGGCCAATTCTTCATCATAACGATGAATATAAACGAGCGCTTTAAATCCATTATGTTTTCCACTATCAAACAACCAATAGATCGGCCGCTTTTTATAGGCTTGTACGTGGTCCTTAAAGAAATCTTTTATAAAATATCTGCGAATTGCTTGTCTAGGAGACTCGTTTGATTTCTTTTTTAAGGCTTCTGCAATAAATAGGAGGTTTTCGTCTAAGTGCTCCTCCCCAAATCCTACTTTTACAAATTCAACAAATTTTGTCACAATATCATCATCAAAATATTTGTCATCAGTTATTGGCAGTACATTTTCTTCAACTGCAGCAAAGGTTCGATATCGTGAGGCAACGAATGTTCCCCCAGCAAATACAATTCCCTCTTCATCAAGCGAGTAGCGCCCAAACATGCATCCAACAGCGAACGAAATAAACGATTTGACATCTCTTTCTACATTAGAAGTTGTTAAAACGATATCGTCATTATTCATTTCGGCAGTCACTTGTCCTTCTAAACCATATACTTTAAGAAACGTCTTATTTAATTGTTCTTCACACGTCTTTAAACAGCTAAATTGTTCATTTGTAAAAATCGTCCAGCGATTAAATGTTTCTCTAACCGTACTCGCTTTACAACTATCGTCTAAAAATGGATGACGACTAAAGTTCCAAGACAACTCATGTAAATTCCAGTCTTGTCTTGAAATGTCGACACACGTTGAGGTTAATTCGTTGATTATCTGTAGATCCTCTTCATTCGGTAACAAAATTGGCAATGATTTAATTGTCCCTACTTCGAAGTTAATTGTCGTACTAATCGCGCTCAACAACGTCTCGTTCACTTTTGAATTCAACAAGGAAAGAAAATAATAATTATAAGGCTCTAAATCAAAAATCGAACAGCCTGCAACATCAAAGATAAAACCGTTTTTAATATAGCGTGCAGAAAATTTCCCAGATGTTACTTTCGACCATGTGATCGACTCTTTAAAAAAGTAATCGATATTCTTAACCGTACGAGAATAGCTATTATATAGGGAAGCTGCATACTCCTTAATTTCACGACCATTATTTTCCCAGTTCACGACATATTCTTCATTTCCATACCATTTGCGATATTTACCGCCTTTGTTATAAGGAAACCATTTCTTAAGAGAAAATGCCGCTTCCTCGTTATTTTCTATATTGAACCCAATCGTTTCTAATGGAACTTCAAACCAATGCCGTAGATACTTATCATTATGAGAAGTTGCCATACCTTGTCTTGGGCTCGCTATTTCTCCTAAACTTTTCCCTTCTTTAAAAGTCGTTCGAATTTTTTCATCTATCCAGTATGTAATCGGTTGCCCAGGTAGAGAGTGAAATTTGTTCATGGAGGCCACATTCATTTTTTCTTCGTTCGGAAAAACGGCAGGTGCACCATTGTCACCGAGATCAGCCAATTCTATTTTACAGTAGACTCCTTTATATGAATCTAGTCTTGATTTTCTCCAAACCGTAGCTGAAGTCCCAAAGGCAATGCCCATTACCATATTGTCTAAATGACTCAATGTGACAATGTGACTTTCTGTTTGTAATTCGTTCCGAAATTTTTCAAAAGAAGATAAGAACATCCATGATTGCATGGTTACCATTGCATTGTAACCGTTCGCACGCAAAAATTTCATTCCGCGGGCGACGAAGATCGAAAATAGATCATATTTTGCATGAGGATATTGTTTTTCTAATGTTTTTGCCATTGGAGTGTTCATGTTGCGGACCCCCATATACGGCGGATTGGTTACGACTACATCATATAGCCTGCTTAAAAATTTCGCTTGCTGAATTAAACCAGGAAAGGCTTGAAGGATGAAGTTGCGATCATCTGCTTTCGATAAACTATTCGTATTATCATGATCGATCTCATGTAATCGTTGTTCATACGCTTCAAAATCTAGTTCATAAACTTTTAAGATTGATCCATACTCTTTTGCATCCTTAAATGTCTTGATTAAATATTCTATTTCTTCTCGTGTAATGCGCGTTGTCAATTCAGGGTTATCCGTTTCAAGAAAATAATCGACCACTTCTTTTCGCATGCCGTTCGTTTCTTGAATGGAACAGAGGTTGAGCTTTACTCGACTGCTAAATAACCGGCGATGATAGCTTCTTGCCTTCATCATCAAGGCAAAATACGCTAATTGAGCAGCACGATCATCAATGTCAATCCCATACAAGTTTTTCTCTAATATAAGTTTTGGGATAACCCGCGGTGAATACCCCGCTTTCACATAAATTTTATATAATACATCAAAGGCATAAACGAGAACGTGACCCGAACCCATGCAAGGGTCTAACACTTTTATATCTTCGGGGTGTAATGACGGATTTTTAAATACTTCAAGTTGCTGTTGAACTGACACATCTTGTTCGACCTCATCTAAAAAGTACGACCAATTGTTTTTCAATTCATCATTTGGATGGTTTTCGAGCCAGAGCCGTCCTAGTGAATTTTCAACTAGATATTGCACAATCCACTTAGGGGTAAAAAGTTGTGTGGCCGCGGGGATATTTTCTTTCGTAATTTTTTCATTTTTCTTTAAACGGGCAAATACATCGTCTTTCTTCTCCGATATGTAAAATTGATACAACCATCCGATGATCTCAACTTGGTCTTTCCAATCCTCTTCAGGTATCGATGAAATCAGTAGTCGGATGATTGAATGCTCTTGTAACAAATTCATAGGTAATAAAATCTCAGTAGAATCACTAATCCTCTCAAACATGAGCGGTAAGATCGTATGTAAAGCGTTGCACTGCTTAATCAATAAATACTTATATAAGGCTTCGGTATTCTTGGTGTCGTGCAGTCGAAAAATGGTTTCTTGATCTAGCTCTAGATTAAGATCATCAAGGTCTAGTGCAGCGGTTAGAATGTCCGGCTCCATTTTTTGCGCTTGATCCGAAGATAGTACACGGACTCCTGTTGGTAAATAATTATTCACTTCCATAAAACGTAATGCGATAATACGATTAAACCACGTGTACGCTACTTCTTCGATTACATGATCAAAGCCTTTTTCTTGGACCTTTGTAACAAGGTTTTGACGCTGCTTTAACTCATCAGACTGAGATAAATAATTTCGGAAACGAAACCCGCTTTGAAAAACGTCATGTTCTTTAATTTCCGTTCGTGTGATGCCTAATTCATACGCTCTTTGTTCAATATCAGCCATGAGTTGCCCTCTTGCTCGTACAGCAAACTTCCGAAGTGCAGCTAGATTCATAATAATCCTATCCTCCATTCATGACTGAATGTATTTGGGTTCCTACAAGACCATTCTTATTCGTGAAAAACTAGGAATGATTCTACAAATTAGTCGTCTACGGATCTGTAACTCTATTAGTGATGATTGTAAGGAAGAAGAGGTCCTAAGATGTCTTTCAATACGCATTGCTAAGTAATTTTACTTATAGTTCATAAACTGAAACTTTTTCAGTGGGGATCCTTCTTCCCCACTGAAAATTAGTTGAACCAATCGGGTTGTTACTAAGGCCACCTTAGTCTGTGTTCAATCGTCTCCCCTTCGTCTTTTTTGCCTCCTCAAAGACTTGAAGTGGGAGTCTGAGCACCTGTTAAACGGGGATAGAATTCACTTTCGCTCCAAAGCCTCCTAATCCCTGCTTATCTTACTGATTATTAAACACTTTATCTTCTTTCATTCTAATACTTCCGCACCCGTGACAAGATCTGCCCTATAAATTTACGTCAGCTAATACGTTCATTTTTTTCTCAGGCTTTTTTTCTGCTGCTTGAAAGACCTTAATGTTCTGGAATTGCATATAATTTTTCTTAACCCCAGCTGATAAATCAATCATCATACATTTAGTTGCGATGTGAGCAAGGACTTGATCATAGTGTTGTGTTTCGATAAGTTGCTTTTCAATGGTGTCAATTCTTCTGTTCGTTATGGTTTTCTCACGAGCTGAAATATCTTCACTTAAAAAGTTGTTCAATTGCTCCAACTCTGCTTCGTACTTTCGTTGTAACAGATGAAGGTACTCGGTACGGACGCGCGCGGCAAGCCCCTCATCATATCGGTGCATATAAATGAGTGCCTTAAATCCATTTTGTTTACCGCTGTCAAATTGCCAATAGATCGGACGTTTTTTATACAATTGTACATGGTCCTTATAGAAGTCTTTAATAAAGTATCGTCGAATGGCTTGTCTGGAGGACTCTGTTCCTTTTTTATTAAGAGCATCCGCTATCCATTCGAGGTTTTGTTCGAGTTTCTCTTCGCCAAACGTTACACTAAGAAAATCTACAAAACGTATGACGATATCATCAACAAAATACTCATCGTCTGTGATTGGAATAACGTTATCTTTATCCGCATTAAATGTTTCATAATGGCTCGGGTTGAATGTTCCCCCTCCAAAAACAAGGCCGTCTTCATCGAGTGAGTATCTTCCGAACATACAACCGACTGCATAGGAGATGAAAGATTTTACATCCCGTTCGCGCTCAGCAACCCGAATGGAAAGTTCATCTTCCTTTACTGCTGGAGAATATTCCCCTTCTAGACGATACAACTGAATGAATATTTCGTTTAGCTTTTCTTCGTTTGCTTTTAAGTGTTCAAATTGTACAGTCGTATAATTTCTCCAGTTTGTAAATGTTTCTTCAAGCGTACCTTGATTGTGCTGTAAAAATGGATGTTTTTTAAAATCAACTGAGGTCTCAAAAGAATCCCAATCTTCTTTTGCCATTTCGATGTTTTCTGTGACGATTGCTATTACTTGTTCCTTCACATCATTAGGTGGACTGACAAACGGAATGCGTACCACGTCGTTTAATTTAACGTGCAGGCCTGAATTTAATAATTTAAATACTTCATTTGCAACAACGGAATTTAACAGCCCTAGTAGATAGAGTCGATCCCCTTCATGCTCAACTAACAAGGCGGGTCCTGCCATATCAAAATGAGTATTGCTTGAAAGTACTCGCGCATTAAACGCACGTGTCGTTAAATCCGTATAGGTAATTCCATCTTTAAACCAATATTCTTGGTTTAATAAGTTTGACGTCGGATTATCCCGGTAAAATGTCTTTGCTTCATCTGACCAATCAATAATAGTCTCTAAGTTCCCATACCATTTTCTTAACCTTCCACCTTTTGCATATAAAAACCAACGCTTGTTCATCTCTTCATGATTAACTTCCCATGCAAACCGTAAAAAACGTTCATTGTTCGCCGTTTTGTTTCCTGAGCCAGCTTTGTCTATAACCGTTTCAATCGACGGGTACACTTTGAAATTTTCAAGCATTGTTTGACTTGTCCAATAAGCAAATGGATGCTTTGGAATTCCTTTGAATTGATTGATTTTTTTAATAAACCAATTTTCTGTATTCATCATTTGCTGTTCTTTTTCTTGGGTGCCAAACGAAACGAGATTAATAAAGCAACTAGTAAAATCTTCAATTGGTGTATTGCGAGTGATATACGATGTTGTTTGAACGACCTCCCCGCCGATTTCCTCAAACGCGCGTGCACCGAGATGGACCATGGAAACGATCGATTGAGTTTCCATTAAAAACGATCGAACTCGTTCGTATCTGCTTAAGAACATCCAGGAATGTTGATTAATTGTCGCAATATAACTTGCAGGTTTTCCTAATTCGTGCATCTGCTTCATAAAAACAGTGAAAAGATCATTGGAGGATTCTTTGTAATGCTCTTCAATGTATTTTTTAAGAACAGGATTCATATTTCCTATACCCATATAAGGAGGATTTGTAATAACGATATCATATTTCATTGTTAGTAATTTGGCCTGCTGAAGCAACGGCGGAATAGTTGCTAAAATGACATCACGATATTGTGATTCAAACAAATTAATTGAATCATTCGTGCGGATGTCTTCTAGTCGTTGCTCGACTGCAGCAAATTGAAGATTTTCTAGTTTTAATATTGAACCATATTCTTTTGCATCATGGAAGCTAGCGATGAAATGGTTTAAGTCAATTTGAACTGTTGCATCGACTTCAACATTGGTTGCGTCTATAAAGTAGTCAACTGCATCTATTGGAATTGCATTACTTTCTTGGATGGAGCATACGTTCACTTGAATTGAGTCTCTAAATAAGCGTCGGTTATAGCTCCTTGCTTTCATCATGAGCGCAAAATAGGCAAGCTGTGCAGCACGGTCATCAATGTCCAATCCATACAAATTGTTTTCCAGGATTAACTTTGGAATTTCACGAGGAGAATAACCAGCTTTTGCATAAATATCATAAAGAACATCAAAGGCGTACACAAGAATATGCCCTGAACCCATACAAGGATCTAACACCTTAATTTCTTCAGTCTTTAAATCGGAATGTTTCAAGCTGTCCAATTGAGCTTGAGCTTGAGCGTCTTGTGCAATTTCTTCTATATAATAGTTCCAGTTTGCTTTCAATTCTTCGTTTGGATAGGTTTCTAACCATAAACGCCCAACGGAGTTTTCAACCATGTATTGCACGATCCATTTGGGTGTAAAAAGCTGTGTAGCTGCAGGGATATTTTCTTTCGTGACCTTTTGTTTTTTCTTCAATCCAGCAAAAACTTCATCTTTCTTTTCAGAGATGTAAAATTGATACAGCCAACCGATGATTTCAACTTGCTCTTTCCAATCTTCTTCTGGAATTAAAGTGACGAGAAGTTGGAGGACTGAATTCTCCTGTAATAAATTGTGGGGCAATAACAATTCGGTATAGTCGTTAATTCTTTCAAACATAACCGGTAATATCGTATGTAGTGCGTTGCATTGCTTAATGAGTAAGTATTTAAACAGCCCTTCTCTGTCGTTAGAATCTTGAAAACGGTACACCCTATTAAGGTTAATGTCTAAATCGATGTTTTGTGCTTCTGCTAAAATATCTGGCTCTGATTTCCAGGGCTGTTCTGAGGAAAGTACTCTAACCCCTGTTGGCAAGTAGTCATTCACTTCCATAAAACGAAGGGCTATCAATCGGTTAAACCACGTATAAGCGACCTCTTCAATAATTTGCTCGTAGCCTTTTTCTTTTATTTTCTCAATAAGCTCTTCTCGTTGTTTTAGTTCAAAAGAGGGAAAAATTCTTTGATTGACGCGGAAGCCCCCTTCACAGACTTCCGCTTCTTTAAACTCGCTTGGAGTTATTCCCAGTTCATACGCTTTTTGTTCGATATCAATAACCAGCTGCGTTCGGGCTTGGACAGCGAATTTTCGAATAGCAGATTTATTCATGTAATTCTCCTTCTATTAAATTAAACGAATGATCGTATCTTCTTTTAATTCTTTTTTGAGGCGCTCACGCATCTGGTCAAGCAGATTGTCAATTTCTTGTTCATTTTCGATCGTTGTTGATTCCCGTAACAGACTCGCCATGCTTACATTTAGAGTCGTTTTCGGTTTAAATTCCAACTTCGGTTCCACCGGTTTTACTTTGGTTACAGATGGTACTGTCGGTATAATTCGTTTTTCTTGTGACTGTCTCAGTTCCGCTTCTTTTGCATGGATTTCATTAAATGAACGTAGCTTTAATCGATCACTTTCTTCTTTCATGGCAATGGCTTCATAAAAGGTGTTCACAGTTTCTAACCGGTGTGTTAAATCATCAAAGCGCTCTTTGACGATCGGTAAAAACTCGTTTTTAAATGGCTTTGTAGAAAGTTCTTTCATGACTTTTTCATAATCAGCCTTAATCACTTTGCGCACAGGACGACATTCTATTTCTAATAACTCGGTGAACTTATCAACAAACCGTTTGATTAAAACCGGTAATTGGTAAATGTTGGCGTAAGGGTTTGCTTGCTGAACAATTTTTTTCATGTCCCTAATTGCTTTTATGATCTCCTCGTCCATAACGTACGATCGGTTTTTCTCAAAAGTCTCAATTTTTTCAAGTGCATCGTCAAAAATCGATTGTTGTTCTTCAAAGAAATGTTTTATATCTTTTCTATCATCGACATAATCTAAAATATCTTCTTTTAATTGATAGGCCGCTTTATACCAGGTGAGCGTGTCAGGAATAGCTAGTAGTTCATTAAATGTCATCGCTGCTTCTAGCAATAGGTCTTTTCCTGGATAAAGCTTTTTATCATACCGATCTACATATATTTTAATAACTGTTTTGAGCTCTTTTTCTACTACTGAATTAAAATAACCTCGTAATCGCTCTTCATCTGCAGGCGGCGCAGCCACACCTGTTAACTCTTTATAAAGGTCTTTAATATTGTTTATATATTTCGACGGTGTTTTCTCTCGTTCTTTTATGAACGTTTGCTCAATGTAATCCCGTTTTGTTAAATAATTTAGAAATTCTTTATCTTCTAGCTCAATATGCTGTTTGTTTAAAAGTAAATTAATTTTTTGTGATTTAAACAACTTAATAACAGAAGCAACGATATCATATTTATGCCAACCGTACGGAATGGTGGAGAAAAACGTTAAAACACTCTTCATTGTAATTGGAATATTTCTTTGGCTGTTTCGACTAATATAAGCATTTAGTTCAGCTAGTGCCAGCTTATTAGGGTCTTCTTCAATCAAACACCGTTCGTTAGTTCTATTTAATAATGGGGATAAATCTTTTTCTGAGTCTGTATGTTGTCGGAATTGGTTAAGCTTATGATATAGAGACTCAATCAGGACTTTGATCGCTTCATTCATTCGCGCTTCAGGTTTTTTTGATTTTACTTTTAACGCCTGATTGTTTACATAAAGGTCCGCCTCTTTCAGTCCTTCAATTAATAGTGTTTTTACTCGTTTCTTTCTATCAGTTGACTCTGTTCTTTTCCTCAACCTAATCTCGTCAACAGTCGATGTAAATGTCGTTCCGCCTGCTTTTCTTAAATAAGAGTCTATCTTTTTCGCTTGTTCCATTTCTTCAATCAACGTTGTATCTTGTGGAAGTTTAATAATTAAATTATTTTCTCGCTGTGACATTGATTTAAGTTCAGCTTCGTGAAGTGGGTTTATTCCTTCAAAATACGGAGTAATGACCTTCACACCAAACGGATGTCCTTGTTGATGTATGGCGAGATCATCAATATATGTATTAAACGGAAAGTGATAACGAGTTGAATAACGAAACTTTTTTTTGTTATAGATATCTTCAAAGATGAAGAGCCCAATATCACGAATCGTTTCAGCAAAATCAATATGTATACTTTTAATTTCACGATTGACAACTTGTTCATCACTCGTAAGGAAAATGTACTCTTCACCGTTTTTCTGTACTAATGTTTCGCGAATGAGTCGTTGCAGGGAACTTTGAATCGTTTTCATTATCTCGACTTTATCTTCATCAATATGTTTTACAAGCAACGTTGTGATGTTATCGAGATTGGCTGGAATTTCTTTTACATATTTTAATAAAAACAAGAGTTTAAGGACTTCAACATCTTTATCAGTTAATCGATTGGTTTGTTCTGCTTGAATAATCACTGAGCGGATACTCTCCTCAAGGAACGCTTCAATCGTTTCGTAAAAAGCAGAAAACGGGACGAGTGTACCTACTTCATCGGAAGCATGAGCAATTGCAGACTCCTGAAAAGCACCTAGTAAGGAGCGTTCTCCTTCAGATAAGCTTTTTCCTGCAGCACCGTGAACACGGACACCAGTGAACACTTTTTGTAGTAAGTGAACTTGGTAAGGTATGAATGGGTACACATCAATAAAATCGTTTTCATCTGCGAACGATTTCATTTCAGGTACTTCTTTAAACGTAATTAAATTATTAATAACCGATCGCTTATTCGGATATAACAATTGTAAAGTTTGCTTCGCTGTATCATTTTTTTCCAATAATCGTTTACGAATGACTTCATCAACATTTGCGCTTGATAAACTAAGTCTTGTATTAAATCGACCTTGAATTTTAGAGAAGTCATCGCCTTTTTCTTTTGTAATTGAGTCTATTTCTTGTTGGCTCGTTACTAACACCCAACATTTCCCGGCACAATAAATCCCTAATTGTTCCACTATGGTCTGCAGGTTCAACATGAGTTGGGTGTCGTTGCCTATGTATTGTCCCATTTCATCAACGAGAAACAATACATGATGATTGTTAACTTGACTTTCTATATATTCATTAACCCGCTGGGCGAATTTTTCAATACTTAAACTATAATTGTCTTCAGCTTTTTTATACCAATTCCGTGCTGCCTCTTCACTCATTTTTGTCGTTTTAGCTAACGCTTGAACAATCGCCTCTTCTTCATAGTACAGATTTTCACGAGATTGTTCCCATGTCGCTCCTGCAATCGACTTGAATGTGAGCTTAAAAACCTCATATACATTTTCTTTTACTAATTGTCGCTCTAAATCGGCAATCCACGGAAGAGAACCACAAAAACCTTGCATCTCATTAAATGCTTTATTAAATACTCGTAAAATAGAGTCCTTATTTAATTGGGAGTCAGAGTCCGACTTGGCATCAATGTTAAAAAGGATCACATCAGTCGTGACTGTCGAAACGTCTTTCATGTTTTCTAGGATTGCTGTGTCTTGAATTTTTTCTTCAAAAAAAGATAATGCTTTTTTATTTTTTATTTCTTTATTAGCTAAAAGATACGATAAAATTTTTAGAAAGTGCGATTTACCTGAACCGAAAAAACCCGAAATCCAAACACCCATTTTATCGGTATGGCCAAATACTCCTTTTTTGTATGCCTTAAAAAAGTATTCAAAGTGATCAGATAACTCATTTGTAATAACATATTCATCCAACTCTTGATATACGTTTAATTCATCATCTTGACCGACTTTAACCACACCTTTTATATCCCGGTCAATCGGCTTTTGAAACATATCTTTAATGTGCATAATGCATCCACCTCGCCCTTTCATTTTACACTTATTCATAATGTCGGTAAATGCAAAAGGAAGTTTCTTGTCGAAAGATGCAATAATAGTCTATTAAACCAAAAATTGTTATAGCAAGATAAAAATGATATGATTAATAGGATAAAGGAGGTTATCATGTCTATAGCTACCAAAACCATAGCACTTACGGAAAGTATTCATGTGAATGAAGGCTCACACATTCTCTATTTTTACCAATCGGAAGAACTCTATTTAGAAAATCTCGTATCATTTATCTTCAGTGCTATTCAATTAAATCAACACGCAATTGTCATTGAAACACCAGCCCGATTTGAATCCGCAATACATAAGTTATCTGAACAATTAAGCGAAGAAGAGTTTAAACCTTATCTCCACTATGTTAATAACTATGAATTTTATCAAAAATACCAAGATTTTCGTTTTGATAGAGTATTGGAAAACTTTAAGACTACAGTCCAACCGTTTGTTAATGAAAATCTATGCGCGCGGGTTTGGGGGCTCGTGGAATGGAAGGATCAACCGAATATTTTAGAAAAACTACATACATATGAATGCGAATGTGACCTGACTGTAAGTGAAATCGGATATATGACGGTCTGTTGTTATGACGGCAATTCTGTCCCTTCCTATATTCTTACAGAAATGATGAAAAGCCACCCGTACTTCATGACGGATAATGAGATTGTAAAATCATCGCTATATCAACGAAATGAGCAAACAGTGTTTCCTTCATTAGCGACACAACGGGAGATTGAATCTGAACTAGACTTCTATAAGCAAAAGTTAGATTTTATTCATGTCGTAGCTCATGAAGTCCGCAATCCACTAACAGTCATTAAGTCATTTGCTACTATATTAAAAACCGAATTACATGATCCAGATGTCCAAGCTAGATTAAGTTTAATTGAAGATTATTCTGTAGCAATTGACCACGAAATTCACCATATTATCCAAACGGAACAAATGTTAACGAGTGATACGTTTTGGAAAATGAAACTCATAAAAGTACAACCGCTGTTAGAAGAAGTATATGAAATTATGATGGTTAAAGCGCGAACACAAAACATTAACATTAAGTCAGACTTGCGTGTACCTAGTAATACAATCATTCACGGGAATAATATGGGTTTTAAATTAATCATTTCTAATCTATTAAGTAATGCAATTAAATACAGCTTTGAGGACAGCACGATTTACCTAAATAGTTTTATTAAAGACAACAAACTCGTGATTGATATAATTGATCAAGGCATTGGGATTTCATCTGATAACTTGAATAAGCTCTTTCAAAAGTATCATAAATTAAATGAAGAAGAAACTGGTCAAGGGATCGGTTTGTTTATGGTGTATAAACTCGTCAACCATTTTAAAGGTGAAATCTCAGTAGAAAGTGAAGTAAATAAAGGAACTTCATTCCGACTTCAATTCCCTGTTTAGAAAGTTTCCAGTTTAATAGTTTTCTATTTTTTCACCCAGAAATGATGATGTATCATTAACCAAAAACGGATAAGACATAAATTTGTCTTATCCGTTCTTTGAGATTAATATGCTTAATTACTTGATTGGGTCGCCTCGTTGTATCCAACCGCCTCTTGTTGACTGCTCACGTCACTGCTACTTTCGTTGGAAAGAAACGTTTCACGATGACGATACAGTAGATAGCCAGCTAATAAGAATGAGAAGAAGTCAGCAATCGGAAATGCTAACCAAACCCCAGTTGTCCCGATAAAGTGTGGCAAAATTAAAACAAGTGGAATTAGAAATAGAAATTGTCGCGATAAAGATAAAATTAACGCGAGCTTTGCTTTACCCAGTGCTTGGTATAGACCACTGCTGATAATTTGAATTCCAATTAAAAACACGGCAGCAAACATCACTCTCATAGATTCTGCTCCTGCTTCAATAACAGCTGGATCTGAAGTAAATACTGACATTAGGTACGATGGGAACAACATGACAATAAGAAATACAGCAACCGACATAATTGTCGTGATCTTCAGACTTAACAAGACGGTTTCGCGCAGACGCGAAAAATTCCTGGCTCCATAGTTGTAACCGACAATCGGCTGCATTCCTTGCATAATTCCTGCCATTGGCATAAAGGACATCATAATAATACGCTGAATAATTCCGAATACCCCAACGTAGAATTCACCACCAAAACGAATAAGCATCGCATTGATTGCTATCATCATAACGCTTCCTGCTGCCTGTTGAACAAAGGCAGGAAGGCCAACGAGCGTAATTTCCTTTACAAGTGCAAATTTTAATTTAAAATCAGCTATCGTTAACGATAAAGTACTCTTACCGGAAACAAAATATTGAATAACCATAGCACTTGTAACTACTTGAGAAATGACAGTTGCATACGCCGCCCCACGAACTCCCATGTTCAATCCAAAAATAAAAACGGCATCCAGAATGATATTAAGAACCGAAGGAATGATCATCGCCATCATCGCAAACCGAGCATTGCCTTCTGAACGAATAATACTATTTGTTGCAAACCCAAATGTAAAAAACAATGTCGCTAATAAAATCGGAAACATGTAATCAAGGGCATACGGCAAGATATCAGGTGTGGCTCCAAATAAAATGAGAACGGGTTCTAAAAAGGTAAAGGCCCCGACAAACCCTATAACACTAAGTAATAGAATTAGTGTTAAGACATTCCCAAACACTTTATTCGCCTCTTTTTCCTTTCTCTCGCCCAACCTTCGCGAAATAACAGAGGCACCACCGATCCCCATTGCTGCTGAAATGGCCATCATTAGCATCATGAGCGGGAATGAGATCGTTACCCCCGCGACTGCTGAGATCCCAACACCATATGATATAAAGATCGTATCAATGACATTGTATAGTGCCATAACGACCATACCGATAATAGCCGGAACTGATAACCTTTTTAGTAATTTCGGAATTGGTTCTGTACCGAGACGTTCACTTTGGAATTTTTGATTCATGTTGTTTGAACCTTCTTTCTATATAACTAGTAACGTATTACTTTTGTAAATTTAGTGCTAATTTTTTTAACCAAATAATAAGGATCTTCTGTTCTTCTTTAGAAAGGCCGTTGGTTAGCTCTTCCTCTAGTCGACCAATGTCGTTCCATAGCGTTTCTTCTAGAACTCTACCTTTTTCAGTTAGAATAATGGTTTTACTTCTCCGGTCACTTTCGGTATCTTTTTTCTCAATGAGCTCTTTTTTTAACATCGATTCAATAATTCCATTCATCGTCGGTGCTTTAATCAATAAATTTTTTTGGAGCTCAGACTGAAGGAGGTCACCGTGGGCATGAAGTAAATAAATCACTTTTGCTTGAGCTACTGTTAAGCCATATTCGCTTAACTTCTCATTGTATAAATTTTGGAGAAGGTGTCCTACAACACCAATGTGGTAACCTACCCTCTCATCAATATTCCGTTCCAATTTTTATTAGCCTCCTAACTAATTCTATTCCATAATTTTAAATAAATTTGCAGTTTTTCGCAATATTCTTGTGTTAGTTTGTTTTAAAAACATTAGCGTCCTAACTTTTCGTTCTAAGAAATAATGATGGAATTAATTCAAACAGCTGATTAAAAACCGGTACTTTGAAGGATTTACTAAAAGAAAAAAAGCCTTCCCCGTGCACGTAACGGGTTCAGCTTTTTGGGGAAATTGCTATTAAAGTTCAAGTCGTATACTAATAGCATAGCATTTAACAAGAAATGATCACCAAAGATTGTACGCCAAAACGCACTTAAATGTCTACGCCCTCGCATGTTAAAGAGAAATGACTCTAAAATAGAAACTTAGAACGTAATCAATTTGGCGGACACACAGGACCTTATTTAGTTAAACCCTTCATTTTATAAGTGTTCGCGGACTGAGAGGACCTTATTTGTAGTATTTTTTGTTCCAAAGGCTGTTTTTATAGTTAATAAGGGTATCTGAGTCCGCTAAATCGTAGAAAACAGAGTTTTGTCACAAATAACGGCTCTGGAGTCCGTTCCCACTCTAATCCTCTTCTGGAACAAACCTGTTCCTTGAAAGATAAGTCTTTAAATACATGTTTCTTTTAAACAAGTGTAAAAGTTCAAAATTTATAATGCCCATTTTCGTATGGCGACCGCAACTCCGTCTTCTATATTGGAAGCGGTGACCCAATCAGCAGACTCTTTGACGAAAGGCTGAGCATTTCCCATTGCAACACCAATCCCGGCTTCTTTAATCATGGCTAGGTCATTGAGACTATCACCCATTGCCATGACATTATCCATGGTAATGCCAAGTCGTTCACACACTTTTTCAATTGCCCTTGCTTTATTCACACCAGCCGCATTAATTTCAAGGTTCGTCGGACTTGAATTACTAATTTCAAGTTCTTCGTTTTGCTTTAACTCGTTTAATATCACTTCTCTCACTTGGTCGTCTTTTATATCAAATCCAAATTTCATCCATTCTTGCGACGAAAAATCTTCAGGAAATTGCTCGCGCCAGACGTTACCGACTGATGCAGCCCAACAAAGTGTATTATGTTTTTGTTTTAATTTGTACATATGCTCAACAAACGAAAAGTCCAGTAACTGTCTCTCAATGAGATTTCCCTTCTCGTCCCAAATTTCACTCCCATTAACTGTTATCAGGTAAGAGCTAAGGGACAGTGAATTGACAAGGTCATCGCAGGTCATTCTCGTTCGACCTGTACTAATGACAACGTGGATCCCTTTTTGTTCCGCGTCTCTAATGGCTTTCCGATTTTGCTCAGAAATCTCATGTTGCTTATTTAAAAGGGTTCCGTCCATATCAATTGCAATTAATTTAATATCTTTGTTGCTGATGTTAGAGTTTCCCATTTGTTCTCTCCTCTATCTTATTTTCTTTAGTTTGATGCCCTTTTAACGTGTTTATATGTACTGTTGCAGAAAAAGATGGAATAAAGAAGCATCTATATTCACAACTTTATTGTAACAAATATAGTAGTGAAGAAACATGAATGTGAACATGGAATTATTTACTGTAAAGGTTTCGTACGGGGATTTTGTTATTTTGGGGTAAGATAATAAAAACACGCTAGCCAGTTTAATGATTTGTTGTGATGTAGGAGGATAACAATGAGAAGGTTATTGCCAGGTTCGATATTAACTTACAGCCAATATGGTCATGTGAAAATCCCTAAAGAGGTGAAATGCAAATGTCCAGATTGTAGTAAAACAACTCGCTTCTCACTTAAAGCGGATTACCAGGCAAATCGAACGGGATTGTTTTCAAAAGGAAATTGTCCAGAATGCAAATCAAGCTCGTCTTTTGTAATTATGCTCTCAGATTATTTGGATAAATCGAACGGGGAAGCGGAAGTGTATATTTACGATCCTAAAACAACATTTGCTGAAGTAGAAAATCACACGCACATCCCAGAAGATTTGATTCGTGCCTATCGTTCTGCGCTAAATGTACATCAGTCTAAAGACCCCTCTGCGACAGCGGTACTATCAAAACGTGTTCTTGAAAGTGTCGTAAAAAGCTTCCTAGGTGATAAGGTCAAAGGACAATCTTTATCGGAGCAGTTGGAACACTTACCGAAGCATCTTGATTTAAATAAACCAATTACATCATTAACAAGCCTTATTCATCCGGAAAGCCACTTTCATCAAATTTTAGAATTAGAACGAGACTTGGATGAAGATATGGCTAGGTTGTTAATTGAGTTACTAGAAGGGATCATTGAATATTTATATATTCTCCCGTCAAAAATTGAAACAACACATGATCGTATACAGCAACAACTCCACTAGTTCAATTACTCCTTTACATATAGCAGTTGCCCTTTATACAAAGGGCGACTTCTTTTTCATTAGCTTAGGTAACCAATTATTTTCCACAACTAAACATTTCTCTCTTCTCTATTGGATTTGGTATAATAATAAGCATGCATATTAGGCAGGTCTGCTTCCCCAACGTTGATTAGAGAAGAAGAGAGGAAAAACGATTGAAAAAGTTTAAGAAATTTTATTTGGAAATTACGAGTGTTTGTAATCTCGCTTGCAGCTTTTGCCCTCCTACTGAGAGGCAAAAACAATTTTTATCGGTAGATGATTTTTCAAAGCGATTAGATCAAATTAAACCTCACACAAACTATATCTACTTGCACGTCAAAGGTGAACCATTACTTCATCCGAAAATTGATCAACTACTTGACATTAGTCATGAAAAAGGGTTTAAAGTCAACATTACAACGAATGGGACGTTATTGCGTAAAGCGAAGCATAAAATTATAAATAAGCCAGCCCTAAGACAAATGAACTTTTCCTTGCATAGCTTTGATGGACATGAAGGATCAACAGACAGAGAAGGTTATGTAGGTAGTATTTTAGATTTCATTAAAGAAGCAACTGCTCAATCAGACTTAATTGTTTCGTTGCGATTGTGGAACTTAACCGAGGATAACTTGACGAACATTCAAAAAGAGCGAAACCGCGAAGTCCTTGAAATCATTGAAAAAGAATTTAACCTCGATTATAAAATTGAAGAAAAAGTGGTACCTGGCACCGGTGTAAAAATAGCGGAGCGCATTTATCTAAATCAAGATATTGAATTTAAATGGCCGAGCTTGCACGAGGAAGAAGACGACGGTAAAGGTTTCTGTCACGGGCTTCGAAATCAAGCGGGAATACTAGCAAACGGTACTGTTATTCCATGTTGTCTCGATGGAGAAGGAATTATTAATTTAGGAAATATTAACGAGGCGAATTTCTCTGATATTATTGAAGGAGAACGAGCGAACAATTTGTATGACGGCTTTTCACGCCGTGAAGCTGTCGAAGAATTATGCAGAAAGTGCGGCTACCGAACACGGTTTGGTGCATAGTTTAAATTAAATAAAAGCGTAATTAAAGGGTGGAACTCCTCCACCCTTTTCTATTGACTCTATCTATATTCAAACACGAGTCATTGTGGAGCGATTAAATCAGCTATAATTACAAAACGCTTTGGTGCGTGTCCAACAAAGCCAAAGGGATAGCAGGTAATGACCGTTAAGGTGGCTTTCGGTTTAGGTGCAAGGGCAGTTCGGTTTTCTTTATCTACAATTCGTATTTTTCTTACTAAATACGTAAATTTTCCTGCTTCTGTTTCAACGATGAACTGATCACCCTTTTCAATTTTCCCCAAATGACGAAACACGGTATCACGATGCCCTGATAGTACAGCATTATTGCTTTCACCGGGTAGTGCTGTCCGTTCTACATGCCCAATACCTTGTTTAAGCTGCTCCTCTCTTGTGCCATAAAAGATTGGTATCCTTGCTTCTAGTTTAGGAATAATGAAGTAACCGTAATTCTCTCCACTAACAGGTCGAGTTTTTTCTCGTCTAGTTGGTTCAACAACAGGCATTACTTCTAAATTTGTGTCAGGATCTGGACTAGGTCGAGCGGTTTCAGTCATTTCAACAGGTATCTGCTCTACTGCAAAAAATCCTTTCAAAAACCAGAAGCCATTCCAACTCATAACACATAAACCTGTAAAGAATAGAAGAAGAATGATGAGGTTTAGGCCCATCATTCTTCCTGTTTTGAAAGATCTAATAATCATGTCTAATTCCCTTACGACGGAGACCTATATATAGCACAGTTGCCAATAACGAAAGGAATAAACCAATGAACATATTTGTAATGTAAGGAGAAGCGGTTTCAGGCATCTTTTCTCCCAGTGGATGTTCATGAGCTAAGTGCGGAAGTACAGGTAACATATTTCCTATATCAGATAGTAATTGCGAGTCAAATATATTTTCATCTATCGATAAATCTAACAGCAAGTTTCCTTCATCATCGTAAAATTCGATAACGAGTATATTTCCATCTAAGCTTTCCCTATCTAATAAGGCTAAAAGCGAAGTGGCTTCCCTATGTCCATTTGCTTCTAGATAAAATGATGCTGTCATCTTAAAGGCAGCTAACATATCGTTGAATATAGAAGCAATTTCCTGTTTCTGTTGTTCGGTTAACTCTGTAACCTCCGAAAAATCACCCATTTCTAACAGCCTCGCCTCTATTGCGGCCATATGTGCTTCTATTGTTTCTTCATCTAACTTGCTTAAATGTAAAAAAAGCCGGTCCAGCTCCTCATCTGTTATTCCTAACTGTTCAAAAAAGCCAGTGACTTCATCTAGTTCATTACTGTATGTAAGGTAAAAGTCAATTGCTGCGTCTAAGTCTTCTAAGAAATAGTAGTCTTGAGGAGAGTCACCATGTTCGATGAGTAAAATTTCAAGTTCGTCAAAAGACATATTATACTGATTTAAAAGCTTTTTGCGGTTTTCAGCAGTTATGGGCGTTCCTACCCATTCTTTTAACTCTTCGAAAGTTCCGAAGTCATTTATCGACATCTCGAAGTAGTTTTGTAAATAGTCCTCTAAGTCTGACTTGGTCCAACCAATGGGTGAAAGATATTGCTCGATGACTTCTTCATCAATTTGTGCGAAGGTGACAAGAGGTAGTTGGACACTGACCATCATTACAATGACGAATAACGCCAGTGCTCTTCTCATAAACATTCCTCCCTACTTTGTTTACGAATGGATCGATTGGCTATAGGGTTTGATATAAATTTGAAAAATATACCATCTATTTAATTATGTTAGTAAGCCGACTGGTCACTATACAGTGAATTCCAAGTAATAAAATAATAAAAAAGAACAAGGCTCCTTACTCCCTTGTTCTCTCTCTTTTATGTTACTTATATAATGGTGCAGTTACTTTTTAAGTTGATCCTTTGCAAATTTTTTAAGCTCATCCACGATTGTTTTTTCCATTCCGAGCGTTAAGAACTTAATTCCATACAAAGAGCCATAAACATCTTTTTTCTCCCAAACGACTTCACCGACCATAACAAAAAGTTCGGTAGATAACGTAAAAGTCACTTCGACCTGTTCACCATTTTTTAAATTGCCAGCATCCTCTTTACTGCAACTTAACTGTAGGCCATTCGGACTAATATTGTTGATTTCCCCTTGAAACGGTGCTGATTTAATTTCTATATCATGAACATTAGTTATGTGCCTGTACTCGCAGCCCAGTGGTTTTCCGAAGTCATACCTAAAGGCTTCATTTCGTTTGTATCTTTTGTCTCCCATTTTGAGTCCCCCAATTTTTTAATAGAACAAGAACATATAAGTAATTGGCTTTAGCATGTTTTTACATGAGCCAAACAAATAACATTTCCCATTATCTCTATTTTTCAACCCATTTTATAAGTGAATTTATATATAAAATCGACAGGAAATGACTAGAATAGTACTATTATACCTTTCTTTTTATTCGCAGGAAGAAAAAAATGTAACAAATTTAATAATAAAAAATGACGATTATAGTGGAAGCTTTGCCTATCCTAGGTATGATTAAAATGCTAAGATAATATAAAAGTATTAGTACAAAACTTTCCTATAAGGAGTTAGTATGTTGTGGAAATCGTTCATTAGATCAAAAAAGAATGTGCTTGTCTACTTGATGATTACAATCATACCTACGATAACGGTTAGTCATGCTTTAGCTTTACAAAAAGTTCAAGTGACTGAAAATCATTATATGGATCTAACCGAAAATTACGCTCATCTCCATGCGCGTCATATTGACCGCTTTATTGGAGAAACGGTTAGTAGGATTGATATGTTAGCTACTCTGATTGAAATTAATCCGGATGATTTAAGTAATGTTGAAGAAATACTAAAGAGAACCCGAGATAAAGACATCCGATTTTCGGGCTTTTATTGGTCCAATCCGCAAGGCGATATATTGATTGGAACAAATGAACTTACTAATCCAATAAACATAGCAGACCGTGAATATTTTCAAGAAGCAATAGAAACAGGACAATACACCATTTCCCCTGCCCACATTGGCCGTGTCACAGGGCGCTTTATCATAACCATTGCTACTCCAGTTATAAACAATGGAGAAATGCACGGAGTTCTATTAAGTAGTTTGAGAATTGATAAGATAGAGGAATCTGTTATTATGCATAGTGAAGACGAAGCGGTTTTAGTAATAGACGATACGGGACAATTGATCTTAGACACTGGCTTCAACCTGGCTAGGAACGGAACGTATAATTACACAGTAGAAATCGACAAAGTACCTTGGAGGATCCAAGCTCAGATAGAAACGACAGATGAGAATTTGTATGCTAGGGCATTTTTTACAAACGTATTAATCTTATTTATTTTCACTCATATCTTATTTTTGTTAATTCAATATTCTTTGCTGAAAAGACAAATTAAAATTGAAAAGAAACAAAATGAACTGCAAAAAATTGAATTAGTTGAAAACTTAGCAGCTAGTACAGCCCATGAAATACGAAACCCGTTAACTGGGATTAAGGGATTGGTTCAGCTTTTAAGTGAGAAATATAATGATGAAAAAGATCAACTTTACTTTAATGTCATCCAACAAGAAGTCAATCGGATCAACGCAATCGTAAGCGAGTTACTATTACTAGGAAAACCCACTGCTCATAAATTAAACACGTATTGTGCCAACGATATTATTAAAGAAATAGAGCCAATCATTCATTCTGAAGCTAATATAAATAGTGTTGACTTATCTATACAATTTGCCAACGATCAACTTCCTATATCGTGTGTAAAAGATCACCTTAAACAAGTGCTATTAAATTTAATAAAGAATGCTTTAGATGCGGTAAATGAAAATGGTGGTCAAGTAAGGATCTGTTTAGAAAAGAAGGGCACGAATTGCTTCATTAAAGTTGCTGACAATGGTGTAGGTATGCCTGAAGACGTATTAATACGTGTATTTGATCCTTTCTTTACAACGAAAGAAACAGGGACAGGTTTAGGTCTTGTAGTCTGTAAGCGAATTGTTCAATCATATGGAGGAAATATAAAAATTGCTAGTACGGTTGGCAAAGGAACTGACGTAGAAATAACACTTCCCTTAGTTACGGATGAGAATTAGCACGCAAACGAAATGCCCTTCCCTCTTGCAGCAGGGAAGGGCATTTGTTATGTTGGTAATAGCTTTACCCTTTTCTCCTTAAGAATTTCAACACAACATAATCTTCAAGATCACTTAAAAATTCATGACCACCCGTTGCCTAAATCCTTAAATTTAGTATATCTATTTAGCGAACTGCACAACGGTTTGGTCCGATTTCCATTTCACGCTTTTCATCTTCGTTCGGGTTAATTTTTCCCATATTTGTTTCACGGATTTCTTGGTACGCATTCGGTTGTGGTGGTAAGTTTTCAGTAACAATTTTTCTGAACTCTTCTTCATCCGTAATATTGAGACCATGGTTTTTTGCGAATAATGTTCCTAATTTTTCTGATACACTACCGTCATCATTGAGCTCATCGATAATCATAAAGTGAGCTGGTAATACAACTAACTCCTCTGATAACTCACGGTAACGGTTGTAAAGTGACTCTCTTAAGTCTGCTACCCAGTCTTCAGCTTTACCTGCTAAGTCTGGTCTACCGATCGAGTCGATGAATAAAATGTCTCCTGATAGTAAGAACTTTTCATCAATAACAAAAGATGTTGAACCGATTGTGTGACCAGGTGAATAAAGCGCATGAATATTGATCGTAGTATTTCCGATCTTCACATCAGTACCACCTTCTAATGCTTCGTATTCAAAAGTTACTTCTTCTGCATCTTTTGGCGGTAACCAATACGTTGCACCTGTTTGTTCAGCAATTGTACGTCCACCTGAAATATGGTCAGCGTGAAGATGTGTATCAAACACATGCTTAATTGTAACTCCCATTTCCTTTTCAAAATCAGTGTATACATCTGTCATACGCGTGGAGTCAATAATAGCAGCTTCTCCGTTAGAAACGACCATATAAGATAAACAACCTTTTCCGATACGTACAAATTGGTACAGTTCACCACCGTCTGTTAAATCACCAACTTTTACCGGTTCTAAGTGTTCACTCCAAGCTTTCATTCCTCCTTGTAGGTAATAAACGTCTAAACCTTTTTCAGAAAGCATTTCAGCTACCATAATTGAAGAACCTTCTTTTGCACATACCACTAAGATTTCTTTATCAGTAGGAATTTTATCCATAATTCCTTCAACACCATCTAATAAATCAAAATATGGAATGTTGAAATACGCAAAATTCACTCCTTCAATTTTCCAATCTGCAAAGTCTACTTCATTACGAACGTCTAATATAAATAAATCTTCTTTGTTAAAAACCTTTTTCGTTACTTCTTTAGCTTCCATTGCTTTTACAGTCATCTTGAATACCCCCGTCAGTATATTTTTATTTAAAAAAATATAGGATTAAAACGTTAAAGTTACATCAGCGCCTTTGGCAAATTCTAAAAATGTAACCGCTCCACCTACATCAATACCGTCAACGAATTGGTCCTTCTCTAATCCCATTACATCCATTGTCATTTGACAGCCGATCAGTTTCACACCCATTTCTTGGGCCATTTGTACGAGTTCAGGGATAGATGGAACTTGTGCTTTTTCAAAGCCAGCTTGGTAATGTTCTTTTCCTTCAGGCATTGGAAGTAGTTTGTGTGCTTCTTTATGAATTAAGTTTAAGCCTTCAAATGTAAAGAAAATAGCTACTTCTTGATCGGTTGCTGCAGCAGCATTTGCTACGTTAAATACTTTATATGCATCAAATAGTCCACCATTACTTGCGATAATTGCTAATTTTCCACTCATTATAAAATCCTCCTAAAATTGTAATTAGTATTATTATTTATTCAATAGATTAATAATTGAATTTGGATCAAAACCTAACACCCATTGACCATTAATTTCTGTTTGTGGAACCCCATACTGACCAGTTTTTCGAACCAAGTCTTCCATTAATGCTGGGTTCGTTTCTAGATTCACTTCATTAAACGGAATGTTTTGATCCATTAAAAAGTTTTTTAGCATTACACAGTAACGACATGAATTTGTTGTATAAACCGTAATGTTTTTCATTGTAAAAGCCCCTTTCACCTAATTGATTAGAATTTTATACCGTAATGGGTATTTAGTTAAACAAAAATTTTTAGAACTAGTAGGATTTGTTTCGTTGTTATACCTGGTTGTTTATTTAATACCAAGCACTCATGCCTCCTTTAACATTTGTTACCTTTTTAAATCCTAACTTTTTTAACATTTTCGTCGCTTTATTACTTCTCATGCCACTTTGGCAAATAACAACTACTTCTTTTTCCTTCGTTAAAAGATTTACTTTATTCGAAAGGTCATGAAGTGGAATGTTTTTAAATTTTTTTATGTGATTAGAACGGAACTCTCCGGGTGTTCGGACATCAATCAGTTGAACGTCTTTTTTGTTTAACACTTGCTTTAACTCAGCTGTGGTCATCTGTCTAACACCTTTTGCGGGCATGAATTTATTAATTAAAAATAGTACGAGAAATATTGGAATGATATAATTAAAGTACTCCATTCATTTCCTCCTTAACTGTGAATGCATTAGCATTATAACCTTCAACAAATACCTACATGGGTATAATTTAATTTAAAAAAGAACCGCTAACTATCTACTTTTAACCAACATGTTCACAGCTTCTTGGATAAGTGCATCGGTATTTTCTCCCTTTTGTAGTTGCTCTCTAACACAATGTTCGAGATTTGCACTAACCACTACAGCTAATGCTCGGTCTAATGCATTTCTCGCTGCAGATAATTGGACAACAAGATCTTTGCAATCCTTGCTTTCTTCCATCATACGCAAGATCGCTTTGATTTGTCCTTCGACGCGTTTGACTCTATTTTTCATTTGATCGGTATACATCATTGTTATCCCTCCATTAATCTGGGAATGTTACTGATTTATTCTTTACAATTCCTATAATATACCCTACTAGGTATAATGTCAAATCATTTTATTAAATTAAATAATAAATAGCAAACACCAATAAAATGAAACCGATAAAAGTGGTCATAAAAATAATAAGTTTAAAGGAAGAATGGAAGGTTTGTGAATTTATATTTTTTCGATTTCTTAAATATATAAAAGTGGCTAATGCAATCGTTATAAGTCCTAAGATTAAAGAAAATACACTAATAAATATTGCTAATGTTTGGTCATAAATATCAGCAAGAGGGGTATTGTAATGCAATGTTGTTGCTAAAAATCCGATACCAATTATGGCAATAGCCGTTCGAATCCAAGCGAGGTATGTTCTTTCATTGGCTAAATGCTGTTGAATGTATTTTGACTCATGTGTCTCGTTTTTTTCTTTCATAATAACCAGACTCCTCACTAAACGGTATGTATAAAGATTGCAAACTAAGCAATCTTTATTAGCTGTACAATATACTGACCTACGTTAATTAACGAACCGCGCAACGGTTCGGGCCGACTTCCATTTCTCGTTGCTTATCGGTATCTGGGGTTATTTTACCCATATTTGTTTCTCGGATTTCTTGGTAGCTATTTGGTTGGGGTGGTAGATTTTCAGTGACCGTTTTTCTAAATTCATCTTCCGCTTCAATGTTTAAGCCATGATTTTCAGCATATAATGTTCCTAGGCTTTTAGAAATACTTCCGTCCTCATTCATTTCATTGATCCCCATGAAATGGGCCGGCAAAACGATTAGGTTATCAGCTAACTCTTTATAACGTTGATATAGCGTTTGTCTTAAGTCAGCCACCCAATCCTCTGCTTTACCTGCTAAATCAGGTCGCCCAATCGAGTCAATAAATAATATATCACCAGTTAACAGGTATTTATCATCAACGATTAAAGACGTACTTCCGATTGTATGCCCTGGTGAATAGATGGCTTTAATTATAATGTCACCAACTTTTATTTCATTACCATCTTCTAACGATTTATATTTAAAAGTTACTTCTTCAGCATCTTTTGGAGGTAAGTGATACGTTGCCCGGTATTTTTCTGCCAACCCTCTTGCACCTGAGATATGATCGGCATGTAGATGAGTATCAAGAACATGGGTGAGCTTTACGTTATGCTCATCAATCATTTGCTCGAATGGTGCTGTAACCCGAACTGAATCGATGATCGCCGCTTCCCCATTGGACTCAATATAGTAAGACAGACACCCTTTACCGATACGAACAAACTGATAAATAACTCCTCCATTTGTAAGTTCACCAAGTTTAATCGGTTCAAGATGTTCGCTCCACGCATTCATACCCCCTTCAATCGAATACACATTGTCATACCCTTTTTTGGAGATTTGTTCAGCTACGAATTCGGAAGAACCGCCTTTTGCACAAATAACATAAACTGGTTCACCTTTAGGAAGCTTGTCCATGATCGGATCGACGCTTTCAATCAAGTCAAAATAAGGTCGATTTATAACCTCAACGTTTTTCCCTTCTACTTTCCAATCATCAAAATCACCGGTGTTTCGAACATCCAATATAAACAATCGATCACCAGCAATAATTTTTTTAGTCAATTCTTTAACGGAAATTCTTTTTACTGCAGTACTTTGTATCATTAAATACGCTCCATTCTCTCATAGGAATTTAAAAGTGAACTTCAAACTATAACTTCCAAGTGCATAACCTTCTTTCTTAACAAGCTTATTATTATGTATATAGGTTAATAAATACGATGTTATGTTTATGGTTTTAATGGACCTTACGCTAATAATTGTTAGGCTTGCTGTAAATTCCTTATGGACATTAATACCAGAACACGTGGTGTATATCGTTCATCTGTTGTTTCCATAATACGTATTGAGGTGAATCTGATGGCACTACTACCTGCAACAACGATGAGAGTACCTTTGAACACAGCGAAAGAAATCAATGATAGGATCGCTCACGATACACAGAGGACAATTGAAAGCTTTAATCATAAAAATAAAGAAGACATTTTAAAACGGTTAATGCAATTAGATCAAGAATGGGATACGGAAAGAGTATTGGAAACCTCTGCGGGGAGCTTTATGCTAATCGGCACTGTATTGGGATTTACTAAAAACCGAAGCTGGCATTTGTTTTCAGGGGTAATTGGATACTATTTATTACGACACGCTCTGCAAGGTTGGTGTCCACCATTGCCCGTAATTCGGCGTTTTGGCGTTCGCACCCCTTCTGAAATTCAAAAGGAGCGAAATGCACTACTTGTAATGTTAGAGAAAAAGAATTTCCATTCAACATTGAAGAATTAGAAGAAATTTTACAGTATTAGTTTTAAAATTAAATTGTAAAGTGCTCCTTCAACTATAAAAGCACGTTTACTATAAAAAACATTAGGGAAAGCAGTCCTAATGTTTTTTAGTTTATTCGTTTTGCCTTGATCAAACAACCTATGTCTGGGTCGTACTTGCATTGTTAAAATCATATAAATTACTTACCTGCTCTTGCGAATGAGTTAAAGGAAGCGTAAACCAAAACGTATGAATATTATTTTCTGTAGAAAAACCAACTTCGCCGTTATGACTCTCAATAATTTCTTTAACGATCGCGAGGCCTAACCCTGTTCCACCAGAGTTGCGATTACGTGATGCTTCAGCTCGATAAAATCGTTCAAATGGTTGTTCTGGATCGTCAACGCTGATGGGAAGCCCTTCGTTGATTATTTGCAGTTTATAGTGTTGATTATCTACAAACCCCTTTATTTTCATCCACTTCCCTTGATCATACCGATGGACATTTTCAATTAAATTGTAGATTACCTGAAGTAATCCGTTTTTATTCACAAACAGTGTGGCATCACATAATTGAAGATCTACGATGATTTCTTGATTTTTAAACTCCATTTGAAAATGGTGCATCGCCTGTTCCAATAGTGATTTCATCGAAACCCATTCATAATTTGCAGTGTCTCGCTCATGTTCGTTCCACTTATTAATTTGTCGTAATTGCTCAACCAAATCGGTTAAACGAATAGACTCCTCATGAAGCGATTGAAATAATTCTTTATCACCTTTGATGACACCAGTACTTAATGCCTCTAGATAGCCATTGATGTTCGTTAGCGGCGTTCGTAACTCGTGTGCAACATCTCTTGTAATCTTTTCTCTGTTTTCTTCTATCTTCTTCATATAATTGACCATCTCATTAAAGTGTAGCGTTAATTGACCAATCTCATCTTGAGCGGTGTTTTCAGTTAATTGAGGATACTTTCCTTCCATAATCTCTGTTGTCGCATTCGTTAGACTGTGCAGCGGGTCTAGTAATCGAGAAATAAAATAAAAGTGAACAACAGCTGCAATGATGACTGACAATATAACAGCAAATAAAAGATAAGTGTCCATCCCTTCGATAAACGCAAGCCGTTGCTCTACACTAAGAGCATTTTCTTTTTCTATTAAATAACAAGCATAGTCCTTGACTGAGATACCGACTAACCAAATCACCAACCCGATCACAATACTATTGATAAGCGTTAGTTTCCACATTAGTTTGCGTTTTATAACCTGATGTAAAATTCGTTTAAAACGCATCAAATTGATACCCCATCCCTCTAACAGTTTGGATACAATCAGGAGCATCGACTTTTCTTAGCTTTTCGCGAAGGTTCCGCACATGAACATCAATCGTTCGCCACGTAATTTCTTTTTCATCATTTGGGTACAATTCTGCAATCATTTGATCTCTAGACAATACCTGATTCGGGTTTTTCATTAACATATGTAAAAGCTTACACTCATTGTTAGTAAGCGAGAGTTCTTTGCCTACATAATTCACTTCACCTTTGTACGGTTTAATAGTAATCCCTCGATAACTGATTTTATGGCAGCGATTAGCTGTGCGACGAAGCACCGCTTCGACTCGAGCAACAAGTTCTTTAGGACTAAAGGGTTTTGTTACGTAATCATCTGCGCCTATTTTTAGTCCGTTGATGCGATCTGTCTCATCAACTTTTGCCGTAACCATAATAATTGGGCTGTCACTTTTTTTCACCGTCCGAATCCATTGACATACTTCTTCTCCACTGACTTCAGGGAGCATTAGGTCGATAATTGTAAAACAAGGTTCATATCGATCATAATATTCAATCGCTTGCTTCCCGTCCGCTGCTTCCCACACTTCATAGCCTTCTCGTTCTAAATAAACCTTAATTAACTGTCTAATTTTTTGATCATCTTCAACAATTAAAATCGATTTACCTTTCGTATTCACTTTAACCGCCGCCTTCTTAGCTGGTTTGCTCAAGTAACATTTTCTCGTCTTTCATTCATCTAAGTCTCAAAGATTTGTTCAATTAAAATATTACTTTAAACTCTATAAGGAAATCCTGCAATTAATCAATATTTTTTTTGAAGTGTTCCATCATTTCATAAGACATTGGACCAATGACTTTGTGCTGAATTCTTCCGCTTGTATCTATAATATAAGTTGTTGGAATTGAAACCGCTTGATAAATATGACCAATTTCCCCGTCTACATCTAATAAAATAGGAAACGTCAGCTGAAATTCATCCTTTACAAATGGAATGATGTCGTCTGTGTTTCGCTCTAATGTCGTTAGATTAACGGCTAGTATTGTGATGCCGTCATCTTTATATTTCTCAAAAAATTTCTGCATATGGGGCATCTCCGCTCTACAAGGCGGACACCAGCTGGCCCATAAATTAAGGATGACTTTTTGTCCGTAGAAATCAGATAATTTTACAAGTTCCCCGTCTAAATTCTCAAGTTCAAAATCAGGAGCATAATTTCCTTGTTGCAAGCCGACGATTACCTTTTCCTTCGGTTCTTTCTTAACGGCTTTATCCTGTTCGGTTTCTAAGTCAGCACCTTGGTCTATTTCAGTTACAGCATCGTCAGTTACATCTGTTGTTGTCTGAATGACTTGTTCCTCATTTGCGGTTTTCACCCCATCTTCTCCCCGTAAATCCAACAAGCCCCATGTAATTAAACCAGCTAATAAAACAATGACAATGATATTTCGTTTCATAACCAATCGCCCTCTCTTTTAAGAAATAAAACTAAATTGAGCTAACCACGCACTAAGTCTTTGAAACTGTCCAGTAAATAACAGTAATCCAAGTCCAATCAACACCCACCCGTTCATGACACTTAGTTTAGGCAGCCATTTGTTGACGTTTTTTATTGCTTTTAGCGAGTACGTTAATACAAGAGATAAGAAGAAAAAAGGTATACCTAAACCGAGTGAATAGACCGAAAGCATTAACATCCCGCTTCCCATCGTTTCAACTGATGCTGCTAAAAGCAAAATCGACGACAAAACAATGCCTACACATGGTGTCCACCCAAACGCAAAGGCCACCCCAATAATGAAGGCATTTCCAATCCCATCGTTCTTTGTACTGATTTGCACTCTTTTTTCACGCATTAAAAATTTCAACTGCAATAACCCAGCCATTTGTAAACCAAACACAATAATGAGAAATCCACTAATTTTCTCAACTAGATTACGATTATCAAAAAATAATTGACCGATAAAACTAGCAGACGCACCTAGTAAAATGAAAACGATACTAAACCCTAGAATAAAACTGATCGAACGAACCATGACAGTTCTCTTCATCGCATTCACTTTATTATTGTTAAGTGATGAACCTGTTAACGTAGCGATGTAAGCTGGTATGAGCGGAAATACGCAAGGTGAAAAGAAAGAGAGCATCCCTGCTGAGAAGGCAACAAATAAAGATAAATTATCGATCCGTCTCCCCTCCTTTCGTTTTAAAAGTTAGTGTTAGAACAATAATGACAAAAAAGATTACTTGACCAAACGTAAATGATAAAAGAACATCATACGAGGTCGAGAAATTTTGTAAAAAGAATTGTCCTAAACTGTAGATTAAAATGAGCAAAGATAAACGGTGCCATTCTCCCACTGGTTTAACCAGCTTAAATAGAGTAACTAGTAAAAAGAATGCTAACCCGATCTGTCCAGCGTGGTAAAAAAAGCTTAACTGATCTTGATACGTATAAAAAATAACTGAACTTGCTAATAAACCGGCGAACAATAAATCAATGAAAACCGTCAAATTTAATTTATGTTTGATAGATTGGTAATACAAATAAATACACCCAACAAAAAGAGCTAGTATTAGACCTTTTCGTCCGCCATTAAAATATAAGATCCCTAATGGATTCGTAAAAGCATATACCGGATGAAATAATACATAGCTAAGCTTCCAAACGATCCACCCAATTAACACAACATTAAAAATTGAGTCAATTAACAGTTTCTCCTTTAACACACTTCGTTTTAAGCGTAATTTCATGGCAACATAAGCCGCCACAAAACCCACCCCTATAAAGATCCACTTGGTCGGGAGCATAATAGGACCCAGTGAAAAAAACTCCTCCATAATTTCCCTCCTTGTCTCCTCTCTTCAGTTATACAGCGGAAATATTAAGAAACGTTTAAGAAATAAAAAAACGGAACTTCCTTAAGGAAATTCCGATAATTTTTATCATAAAAACATTTTTTAAAAATATAAAGGAAGCAGTGTTCTCTGTTGAACAAATCGAGCAAAAAGTGAATTGGGAAGTTACCTACTTAACTCTTTAAGAGATTCATTATAGTCTTGAATTGCTTGTTGTAAAGTTCCTTTCGTTTCTACTTTTTCATTTAACTCGATTCCTAATTCAACGATTGTATTTGTAATTTCAGGACGGATGCCTGTTAATACCGCTTTACAACCTTGAATGCGGATCCCGTTAATAATTTTAAATAAGTGTCCGAGTACAGCTGTATCTAAGTAAGCAACACCTGATAAATCGATAATAATATGTTTTAAACTTTGGTTATGTATTTCTTCTAACAATTTGACTTGAATATTTTTAGCACGACGTGTGTCAACCGCACCGATAATAGGTAAGATGGCCATCGTATCATATAGTGGGATGATTGGTACATTTAGATCATCAATGAGCTCATTTTGAGATTGAATGAGTTCTTGACTGTATTCCGAAAAGCTAGATGAGAAATGCTTAATGTATGAA
Organism: Alkalihalobacterium sp. TH-98; assembly: GCF_057473385.1. Classification (NCBI taxonomy): domain Bacteria; kingdom Bacillati; phylum Bacillota; class Bacilli; order Caryophanales; family Bacillaceae; genus Alkalihalobacterium; species Alkalihalobacterium sp. TH-98. The sequence continues at coordinate 36,228 of NZ_JBYCKM010000053.1, forward strand.
TCTAAATTATAGTTTACACGTCTTTCAAGTTCGAAAAATTCTTGCAAGTTAAGTTGAATTTGTTGCTCATAATAATTAGCAAGGAAATCCCAGTAAATCTTTCGGACCATTTGAAACCATTCTAAAATAAGGATTAATTCGATATCATGCATCGCCCACTTTTTACCTTGTTCCTTGGCATGCATAATTAAACCGTACTCATTTGCCTCGTGTAAAAATTCAATGACTTTATGGGTCGAATTTAAAATAAATTGATCATTGATTTCGTTATTTTCTTTAATTCTTTCAAACAACTCTCGAGATTGTCTTGTTAGCAAATCGTTGAACACTTCTCTATTCGTTAGATAAAATTCATTAAAGGTTTGCTGTTCTTCATAAACTAAGTTCAATTTCATCACTCCTATACCATTGTTTTGTTGAATTGGAAAATAAATAGTGAAATTTGTTCCTAATCCTACTTCACTCTTTGCTTCGATCTTCCCATGATGTTCGTATATCGTCGAATAAACTTGGGTTAATCCCATTCCCGTTCCCGATTCTTTAGAAGTGAAAAAAGGTGTACCCAGCATATTGATCTTTTCCTCGGGTATTCCGACACCCGTATCAGAAATCGAAACGACTAATTGCTCCTTTTGAATATAATGTTTGATTGTAATCGTTCCAGAGTCAGGGATCGCTTCAAAGGCATTTTTCAATAGATTAAAGAATGCTTTTTTTAGTTGATTCTTTCTTCCGTAAATATTGACATCAAAATTATCAAACTCTTTGATGATCTCAACATTATAAACCTTATCTTGGAAAAGGTAGAGAATCGCTTCTAATTCAGAACAAAGATTAATAAAAGAATAGCCTTCATCATCTAAGTCAGGTTTGGATACATTTAACAGGTTTTGCATCGTAGCCAGTGCGTTTTCTAATTCTTCTGAAGCTATATCAATATATGCGTGCGGGTGTTCCTTTTTTAATAATTGCAGAAAGCCTTTAACTGCAGTCAATGGATTTCTAACTTCATGTGCGATTCCAGCTGCAATTTGACCAACAGAAGCCAGCCGGTCAACCGTAACATCGTCTTTGTCTTCTCTTATTTGGTTAGTCGTTTTTCCATTTAGTAGCAATGACCTTCGTCCCCTTTTCTGAAGTCTCGATTTGGAAGTCATCCAATAATCTCTTTGCACCTACTAAACCTAGTCCTAAACCCTTTTTTTGAAAATCATCTGCTCCTTCTAAAATTTGATCCAATTCCTTAATGCCTTTACCACGGTCTTGAACGGTGACTCTAATTCCTCTCCCGTCAATCATTTCACATATGAATATCCCAGGTTCATTTGTGTGATCCAAAACATTTTGTGTTAACTCTGAAACAGCAACAATTAATTTTTGCAAATCTACTTTTGAAAATGAAAGAGAGTTTGCTAGTATACGAACGGCATTAACAGCTATACGAATATCATGTTCTGATCTAATAGTCATTTTTTTTCTCATACAGAATATTTTATAGTATTCATTCATATTTTTCCAAAAAAACATAGATTTTCTTAAAAATAATCCCAAAGTCCCATTGTCGAAAACTGTCTGTTATCCTATCAATTTCAAGTTAAAGATTTGATATTCCTAAATAATTTTCATAGAATCTAAAAAATAGATAGAACTGAAATTAATCAGATACTATCTATTTTTATAGGACTATAGTTTTGTTATTTTGCTATAATAATATATATTCTTCTGACAGTTACTTCTTTTGGATATATGCCAGGAAGCCATTGTCGTTACTCACTTCTTTTAACAAGGTATGTCCGTTGTGAACACACCAAGAGGATAAGTCTTTAACAAAATGAGAGTCTGTCGCTGAAACTTCAAGCACTTCACCCGTTGTCATAGTCTTTAAGGCATTCACTACACTCATAATTGGACCCGGACATTGTAGACCCGTTGCATCTATTGATACATCAGCTTTAAATTTGTTGTCCTCTGTACATTCCATTCTCGCAACCCCAGCGTCATCCGTAACAACTTTGCAATTTTGGTTATTGGTTGTTTTAAAAACGGAGGAATACGTTTTCCAACCGCCGTCTAAATTTTTCACTACAAACCCATTTTCTTGTAAGATGCGAGAAGCTAAATACCCTCGTAAACCAACTTGGCAATTAACATAAATGGTTTGGTCTTTCGGCAGTTCATCAAGCCGGTTCCGCAACTCATCGACTGGAATGTTGATCGCACCTTTAATAAATCCCATTTCTAGCTCAATCGGGTTGCGAACGTCTACTAAGAAACCACCACTTGCAATAATGTCATCTATTTCATACCATTGTACAGTCTCGATCACTCCGTCCACAATATTAGAAGCTGCATACCCTGCCATATTGACAGGATCTTTTGCTGATGAATACGGCGGTGCATAGGCTAATTCTAAGTCTGGCAAATCGAGTACCGTTAAATTACCTTTAATGGCTGTAGCAATGACATCAATTCGTTTATCAACTCCGTCCATTCCTACCGCTTGTGCACCGTAAATCTTTCCTGTGTCTTTATCAAACACAAGTTTTAAGGCGATCGGAGCTGCTCCTGGGTAATAGCCAGCATGCGATCCGGGATGTACGTGAACGACCTCGTAAGGTATACCTAGTCTTTTTAACGTTTTTTCATTATTTCCAGTTGTCGACACAGTATAATCAAACACTTTAGCAATAGATGTTCCTAGAGTACCATTATACTTGACCTCTTTGCCGTAAATATTATCAGCAACAATACGGCCTTGACGGTTGGCTGGCCATGCGAGTGGGATCATCGTTGGTTGTTCGTTAATATAATCTTTTACTTCAATCACATCGCCAATGGCAAAAATATGGGGATCGTTCGTTTGCAAATAGTCGTTAACTTGAATTCCACCTCGTTGACCAACATTTAATCCAGCGTTTACAGCAAGTTCATTTTCTGGACGAACACCGATGGATAAAATAATTAAATCCGTTTCGATTTCTTTACCAGATTGAGTCACAACTTTTGATCCTTCATTTTCAAAAGACTTCACTCCATCTTCTAAAATAAGTTGAACGCCCTTATCTTCGAGATGGTTATGAATAATCGCTGCCATCTCATAGTCTAGAGGTGCCATAACTTGATTTGCCATTTCCACAATCGTTACTTCTATGGCACGATCATGCAGATTTTCAGCCATTTCTAGACCAATAAACCCACCGCCAACAACAACAGCCCGTTTCGGTTGTTGGAGATCAACATATGATTTAATTCGGTCAGTGTCAGGAATATTACGTAACGTGAAAATTGCTTTTGCCTCACTAAGCCCAGGTATCGGCGGAACAATTGGACGTGCCCCTGGAGATAATATTAACTCATCATAAGACTCTTCGTACGTTTCACCAGTTAGCACATTTTTCACCGTTACATTTTTAGTTTCTCGATTGATATCAATGACTTCGCTTAAATTGCGAATATCTAAGTTGAATTTTTTAGACATCCCTTCAACCGTTTGTACTAACAGCTTTTCACGGTCTTTGATTGTTTCACCGATATAATACGGTAACCCGCAATTGGCAAAAGAAATGTACTCTCCTTTTTCAAACATAACAATCGTTGACGTCTCATCTATTCTTCTAAGTCGTGCTGCAGCTGTTGCTCCTCCTGCAACTCCACCTACAATAACAATTTTTTTACTCATTCTATATTCCTCCCTTTGATTTCGAACAGTTTAATTACCATATAGGGTATATACCTCATAATGTATTTTACATGAACAAATGGAAGAAGTGTGTGACAAAAATCACACTTTTAATTAGGGTAATATGTGAACGTTTTTTAAAAAAACGCTATGAGAAGAACCAAGTAGAATATTTCCAGTCTCATTTGTAAAAAATAAACAATTATAAAGTGAATTTACATGAAAATATGATCAATCATCAGGAGTTAAACAATGGCGGAACATATTGAAGTGATATTAAGATCAGTAATGGCCTTTTCGATCTTATTAATGGGAGCAAGAATATTAGGAAAGCAATTAATATCTCAAATGAATACGATTGATTTTATTGCAGCTGTTTCACTAGGTTCAATTACTGCAAACTTAGCCTTTAATACAACGATTGATATTCACCATTTTCTTCTCGCATTTTTCATCTTTGTTTTTGTTAGTTTTATCACTGCTTATATTTCAATGAAAAATCGCAAGGCAAGAAGACTTTTTGCTGGAGATCCAATCGTACTTGTTCAAAATGGGAAAATATTAGAAGGTAATATGAGGAAAATGCGCTACACAATTGATTATTTAAATCAACAGATGCGTGAGAAAGATGTATTTAATATTGAAGAAGTGCTATTTGCAATTATAGAGCCAAATGGGAACTTGACTGTATTGAAAAAACCACAATACCGACATGTGACAAAACAAGATTTAAACCTCCCTGCTCCTTTTGAAACAAAGTTACCGATTGAACTCATTATGGATGGAGAAATTATTGAAGAGAATTTAATTGAGAATAACCTAAGCAATCATTGGCTTAGCGACGTCTTAAAAAAGCGCAAATATAAGCCGGAAGAAGTCGCTTACGCGGTCCTTGCAGCAAACGGAAATGTTTATATTGATACGTATCATGATCACATCACTTCTCCGATCGATAGAGAGTGGTGAAGGCTAGGCAAAGATATATAATTTATGGCTTGGGTTACCGGATATACAAACCTTAGAACACAGAGTTGAACCAGAACCAAGGGCCTATAAAAACATTGTTTCTTATGATTTTATAGGCCCTTTGAGTCTGCAAAAAGGTCCATTTTAATCAATACAAAGTTTATTCCTCCATGATAGGATGATCTACAAATGTACTATTTTTATCTACACTCGTATACTTAGAACGCCCAATATAAAGAGGAATAGAAAGCTTATCGAAATTAGGTAAGCCATTCTCCTCAAAAAGCTCATTGTCTCGATAAAATTGTACAATGTTTCCTACAAACCAATCATGATCTCCATATGTATTCCGGTCGATTACCTCACACTCGTAAGCAATGTAAGCATCATGTAAAATAGGCGCACCTGTTGCTACCCCTTTTTCAAAGTTCATGTTCCCTTGCTCAAACTTATTGACGTTTGAACCCGAATAAACCCCAGCTTGTTGTATAATATTGGCCTTTTCGAATGGAAGAAAGTTAATAGCGAACTTTCCTGCTTCTTTCATTAAGTGGTACGTATGACGCTCTCGTCCAATCGCAACACCGTAAATCGGCGGTTCATAAGATATGTAGGAATGCCATCCGGCAGCCATAATGTTATTTACACCATTGTTTGAAACGGTTACAAGGGCAACCATTCCAGGGTAACTGTGCATGACTTGTTTATTAATTTCTTGGATCATCTGGTTTTCCTCCTATTTTCTCTCTTTTTTAGCTATTTGTCAGTCTAAAGGTACTCTTACTAGTTTAACGTAAATTCCTAAATCATTAAAACTTCTGACTCGCCAATTCAAAAAGAAAGAGACACCCATCTACCTGATGAACGTCTCTTTAAATTCTAGAAATAATGTTCCCTGCTCGAAAAATTACACTTTTCTAGTGCTACATTAGAAATAAATCACTTTAGGGTATTTGTCCACTTTCACATCAACAGCTAAACGGCTCATTCCAATTGTCATTCTACCTTTGTCCATTGTCGTTAAGCTCGCCATATGCACAAAGCTTGGAACTTGCTCATCAGGGTAAATCGCAACGTTTTCTTTGACTAATTGAATGCGGTCCCAATCGGTTAACTCAATCGTTTCTTCAGCCTGGTCTCTACTCGTATAGTCTGTCGCTTGCTGAACGAGTGGAGTGTGCGTATGCTTTTTTAACTTTTGATACGGATTAGCGAAAATCGTAATATCAAAAATACCTGCTTGCCTAAACGCATTGAGCGTTCGATACACCGCTTGTTCTGCTCCGTTACCGAAATTACCTGGAACGATACAAAGATCCACTTTTAGATCTTGTATATTTTGAACACCAGCCATTAACGTATACATATCCGAGCAAATCACAAAAAGAACTTTTTTCTTTTCGCCGTTAATGTCGATATCAACAGTGTTTAAGTAATCATAGTCACCGACATTGATCGCAGGGAATTTTTCATCGTACTGTTTTCTCTCAAAGGATTGCGGTGTTATTTTCGCTTGTGGGGTATGTACTTCCCCCTCTTTTGTAAAAACGGTTAACGTATTGTAGTTTTTTCCTACTTCTGCATGCGGCAAATCTTTTGGAACGATATTTAAAGTAGTGATGACACTAATTTTTCGCTCAATACAAACCTCTCTTAACTTGGCGAAAGCGGTTTCAGAATGTTCGATTGAATTAGCTACATATTCAGGTAAAACCGCAATCCCACCTTCAGGGACCTCCTGCAATTGTTCCACACAATCTTCTAAAATAGCTGACTCCTTGCTCATCGCATAACTTAAAACGTACCAAGGATGATGTGCATTCATTTTTTCTCCCCCTAAATCTTAATCTACTGTAATATTCTAACATTTATTTACATATATGGGTATACATAATTGACAGTATGTTCTGACATTTTCATAAAAAATAACTTTGCGTAAATACTTTTAATAGGAGGTGTTAAATCATGAGCCATATTCAAGCACTACTTATAAAAACAGCAATGGCGGGAATTGTCCTACTTGTTGTATTGACGGGAATATATAATTACCCTGCCGGTGCTACGATAGGTTTAGCGGTTTTGATCGTCATTTTAAGTTATATTGTCGGAGATTTGGCTATACTTCAAGCGACCAATAATACCATTGCAACACTATCTGACTTAGTGTTAGCAACATTAATTATTTGGATAGTCGGTCCTTTTTTCCAAGGCGCATTCATCCCATTTTCGGTAGCGCTAATTTCAGCCATTATTATTTCTGCTGGTGAATGGGTTTTTCATAAGTTTTTCATTAGGTCTACCGAAGATGAATTAGAAACTCAAAGTTAAAACCGATATCGATTGAAGTTCCCCCTTTTGGTCAAGTGCGTGCCCAGATAATAGTTGCATGCTCTACCAGAGGGGGTTTTTTGACTAATCATGGTTCACTATTCCATTTAAATCCAATATCTTTTGTGAATTTATCTCGACCTTTAGATCACAATATGATTTGGGTAAGACCCAAAAAACATCTGGAGGCGTTTGAATGAATATCGCAGCACATGAACTTTTAGAAACTTCTGAAGCATTACGTACAAAGGCGGCTGAAATTGAGCAACACGGTGTATTTGCAGCACAGTGTAAGGATCAACAACTTAAGCAAATTTTAATGAGACACCAACAATCAATGCTTCAAGCCTACCAGCAAGGTGTAAGTATGATGCAAGGTAAAGGAGCTCAAATTACGCATCAAAGTCCCTCTTTTAATGCACAACATGTAAGTACGGGCATGCACCAACAAGTAACAATGTCTGCACCGATGACAAATACACAAACTCTCTCTGACCAAACAATCGCAACATTAGCTTTAAATGCTCATAAATCAGGTGCAGTGATGGGAATGCAGTGGGCAAACGAATGTGCAGACCCACAACTTCGTATGTATCATGTTAACGGCGCTAACATGTGTCAAGAAATGGGCTATGAGATTTGGAATTGGATGAACCAAAATGGCTACTATCAACCCCCTACCTTCTCAACTACTCAAACTTCCCAAATGACAGCAATGTTCCAACCAGCGGAAGCATCAATGAATGCCATCAATACAATGAATGCAATGAGTACAATGAATCCAACAATGAACCATTCTATGAATCAAATGCAAAATAACAATTACCAGTAATATTATAATTTGGGGACGAAACAAAAGAGCAGTGTTTTAGGATTCCTGCTCTTTTGATTATTTTTTAAGGCTACGTTTAAATTGATCCAAACAATTTTGGCATATACAGGAGCGATGGAGTTGATCTTTAGGTATTAGCTCGAAAATTTCTTTAGGAAAAGATTCTTTACTACACCAACAAGCCGACTCACTTTCTTCGTTTCCACAATGGTTCATTTCATTACAAAGTGGACACTTTTTTACATCAATTTTCATTTTCCCCTCACCTTTTCTAAGTTCACTTCTTTTAATCGTTTTAAGGTTGTATTTGTAATGTTATTCATGTTAGAGCATCTTTCTGACAAATACATTTTTATACGTCCATTTTACTAGTTTTTCCCGATAAAGTAAGTAAAACTTTTCTGGAATTCCACAATTTTAGCAAGCCTAACGATCTTAAAATTCAGGATAGTTTAACAAGGAAAAGAACAGATTAATTTATTGAAGTACATTTTATTGTAAAGGTAAAGGTGGTGGGTAATATGCCTCAAAGAAATGAACTTAATTTTTCTACAGGAGAACGAGTTATTGAAACTACAGATTATGTATGTGATGCCGGTGTAATGAAGCAATTTAAAAACAACGATACGTTTCCAGTCTGTCCTGTTAAGGGTGGAGAAACGACCTGGAGAAGGAAAGATAAAACGGAATAGCACGGCACATAATAAATTAAAGCACATCACTCAAAGGGAGACTTACGATGAAAAAGCATGAGAATAGAAACCACCCAACAATCGATGAGAGAGATGAGCAGTTACAGAACCAGGATGATATTAAAAATAGGGAAAACAAACCGGTTCCTCAACCCAAAGATTTTGAAGAAATTGAATATTAAGGGCTAATTATCTATTCTACTATAAAGGAGACAAACAATATGGGCAGACATCATAAACAAAAAGCACGCGACAAAAATAAAGCCGGATTACCACAAACACCAAAGAAAGACATCAAGACCGATGATCAAGATTTAGAGTTAGCAAAAGAGCTAGATGACCGTTATGAATTAAAAGCTCGACCAGGTTATGCACCGACAGAGGTAGACCGGAAATAAAGACAATTATTCAGGTGAACTCCAACCATCTACACAGGATACCAAACAGTGGGAACCTTTCCACTGTTTTTTTGAGGATCCTCTCTTAACTTTTCCTATGGTAGTTGTAAGAGAGGTTATTTTCACCTACATTTATGATATCCATTAGCTAGCAATTACGTAGCAAACTTATAGATAATTGTTAAAACTATTTTAACTAAAAATCGGTAGCAGGTACCTTTAGTACTGCACTTTACTAAAGGTACCTGCTACCGATACTTTATTCCAAAGCTCCTGCGACATCATATTGGCTTATGTCAATTTCCAATTGTTTTCCTAATGCTAGTTTGGCGAGTTCTGCACCTAAGTATGGCCCTGCAGTTAAACCAGAAGCTCCTAAGCCGTTGGCTACTAGAACGCCTTTAACATTCGGTACTGGTCCAATGACGGGTAGAAATCCTGGTGTGAATGGACGAAAACCAACTCTAGTTTCAAGAACTGTACTATCAGCTAACCCAGGTGCGATCATTAAAGCTTTATCAAATATTTCATGGAGACCGCCTGGAGTGACACGAGTATCGAAGCCTTTTTCATCTTCGTGGGTTGCGCCAACTACGACCCTACCGTTTTCAAATGCAAGTAAGTATTGATTATTAGGTGGCATTACAACCGGCCATTCGCTAGTGTCCATGTCCGGCATTTCCAAATGAACGATTTGGGCTTTTTGCGGTTTGACAATGAAATGAACCCCAAGCGGCTTAAGTAACTCGTTTGCCCACGCTCCCCCTGTGATGATCACTTGTTCCGCTTCAAATGTTTGGTCATTTACTGTAATACCTGAAACTTGATTACCCTTGTACTCTAATGAGGCTTCCCCTGTAACAATCGTTGCACCCATTGTTCTAGCTGCATTGATCATTGAGTCCCGAAGCGCTCTGCCATTTACTCGAGCACCCCCGCTTATATGGACAGCACCGTATTTATCCGAAAGAGGCGGAAATAGAGCTTTTGTTTCTGCAGGTGTTAATCGTGTAATTTCACCGATCTCTGGTGCATCCTCTTTTCGCTTTCTAGCCCGCTCCTCCATCTGGTCCAACTTTTTCTCATCTGTATGTAAACTAATCGCCCCTACTTTTGCATATCCTGTATTCGTTTCACCGATTTTTTCTAACTCCCGAATTAAAACTGGATAAAAACGAGCACCGTTTTTTACGAGTTGGTACCACGCTTTATTTCTACGTTGCGTTAGCCATGGACAAACGATCCCCGCTGCGGCATCTGTAGCCTGTCCGTTATCTTTCCGATCAACTAAGGTCACCTTAGCTCCTGTTTTCGCTAAATGATAGGCAGTTGAGGCTCCAAGTATCCCTGCTCCCACTACTATATATGTTTTCATTATAAAACACCTTTTCTATTTCAATTTCTGTTCATTTCATTATTTTACAAAACAATCGACCACCGAACAAACATTTATTAGTGTTTAAACAAAATAGAGACTGACAGCAAGTGTTCAGCCTCTTTAAAGAAATGTTACCCTATTAAAAATTACTCAGGAAGGCGATTTTTAAAGGCTTCCTTTTCCACTAAGTACCCATCATCCCCAGATGATTCGACTTTCGGCTCTTTTTGCTCGCCGTGTTTTGGGAACTCTCCAGGGTGACTCTTCTTTTTATGATTTAAGCTTTTTCCTCGTGCCATTTTTTTACCCCTCCTTCATAGTTCATACATGTTCATTTTTTTCTAAAATATGTCGACTTATGTATCGTTTGGTGAATTAGAGTAAGAATACAAAGGAGAAATTAGCTTGCTACAGAAAATGGCAGAGTTCGAAGCCATTTATTTAAGACTTATATTAAAAATCAAAATTCCCGATAATACACTAAAATACTCAGAAAAGAGATTACAACAGCTCAAACCTGTTATAACCTCTTCATACTCACTCATTATTTCACAATCATAACTGGACTCTTCACACGTTTTGCAACTTTATGACTAACGCTGCCAAGAACCATGCTTTGAAGACGGTTTAATCCTCTGCTGCCTAATAGTACGCAATCAAAGTCATGTTCGTTAGCATAATCGACAACAGTTGGCCCTGGCTCACCATGAAGTGTCTTAATCTCATACTTAACTCCTGCTTTGTCCAGCTTTTCGACAATCCCAGTAAGTCGTTCTTTTCGTTTATTTGCGACTTCAATCGATCCTCTATTATGAAGAACATCCGCTTTCGATGTTGCACTATCTACCACATAAATAATTTCAATAACAGCATCCTCATTACCATTTACTAGCGCAACTGCTTTTTCTGCTGCTCTTAAAGAATGCTCTGATCCGTCTGCCGCTAAAAGAATACGTTGAAACATATCATCACTACTCCCAAAAATTTCATTTTTATCTGTCTCTATCCATAGTATAACGAAAAGCTATACCGTTCAAGATATAGCTTTTCGTCAATTCAGTGTCCAGAAGCTTTCCAGGCACCATCACTTTTTAGCAACTTCGGCTTTCGGTAATGAATTTCAAGCGACCATACCTAATTATATAGACAAATGATGAGAGAGCTCGTACATCTTCTCATCAATGGTATGCTTTTTCTCTGAAACTTCAGCAATCGGATAATGAACAAGACGATTATTTTCAAGACCAACGGCTAATCCTTTTTTACCTTCTAATAGTAATTCTACCGCATAGGCCCCGAGTCTACTAGCTAGCACTCGATCGAAACCTGTTGGTTGTCCACCGCGCTGAAGGTGTCCAAGTACAGTAACCCTCGGCTCAAGATCGGTTTTATTTTTAATTTCTTCACCAATTTCCATGGCACTTCCGACACCTTCGGCCACCACAATAATACTATGTTTCTTTTCTCGTTTAGATCCTCGTTCTAACCTTTTAATAACTTCATCTATGTTGTAAGATACTTCAGGTATTAAAATCGTTTCCGCACCTGCAGCCAAACTACTCCAAAGCGCTAAATCACCTGCATGTCTTCCCATTACTTCAATTAAAAACGTTCGTTCATGTGAAGAAGCAGTATCACGGATCTTATCTATCGCTTGAATAATGGTGTTAAGTGCTGTATCAAATCCGATTGTAAAATCAGTGCCAGGAATGTCATTATCAATTGTACCCGGTACGCCAATAGTTGCAATCCCATGCTCTACAAGCTTATCTGCTCCACGATAGGAACCATCCCCACCAATGACGACCAACCCGTCAATACCTCGTTCTTGTAGTTGTTTTACCGCTTTTAATTGTCCTTCTTTCGTTCTAAATTCTTCACTCCTAGCAGAATGTAAAATTGTCCCTCCGCGGTGAATGATGTCACCTACAGACCCTAATTGAAACGGCTGAAGGTCTCCTTCGATCAAACCATTATAACCACGGTATACGCCAAACACTTCAAGGTCGTGATAAAGCGCTTTTCGAACGACTGCACGTACCGCAGCATTCATGCCTGGTGAGTCACCACCACTTGTTAAAACAGCTATTCGTTTCAGAATAACCACTCCTTCTTATGTAAAATTTTAATTTTTTTATCTATGTAGGGTTTTTACAGTAATGGAGTTTTTTACCCTTCAATAGGAGTAGTATCTTCTTTGTGGATATATTAAATTCATTTTTGGGGGACGAAACGTAAGTGTAGTTGGAGATATTTGTGGTTGTTATGGAACATCGATAGGGACAGCGAGATTTTCCATGGTTTGAATTATTTAAGATAAAAATATAATTCTGCTGAAATTTAATCACAAAACTTGTCACGATCGAAATTCAATTGTAAAATGAAAACAGTTTCATTGCAGATTCCTTGTAGGAAGGGAATCGAAAAAGGCTGCCATTTATCTGGTCAGCCTTTTCCTTTTTACTTGTCGGTAATTTGCAGCTGACGAAGTCTTGCTCTTTCTTTGATCATCGTGATTTCTGTTATACAACGTTTGATTTCATCTTCTGTTGCATGGTTTACCATTCGGTCAGTCAATTGTTCAATTTGATTAAGCTCTTCATCAGTTAAGAACTCTTCATTATTCATCATATCCACCTTTCTGTCATTTATTTTTAATTAATCTATCTAAGAAGAATGTATGTCTAGGAATAATTGTGAACGGAAGAACAAAGAGGAAATAAGAGGTATGTACTATTGTACTATAACACATATTTGTCACAATTAAAAACGATAACCATTTATATATATTTATTTATATTGTATGATAAAATTCGTAAATTTAATGTTTAACTTTCAACCCCATGTAAACAATAATTTAGGTAGCTAGGTTTCAATACCCAGCTACCAGCTACCGTTTAATTCATTCTATACATAAAGTAAACGCCTACAATGTTTCTACTTAACAATCATGACTGGACATTTAACTCGTTTAGCAACTTTGTGACTGACACTTCCTAGCACCATACTCTGCAATGTATTTAACCCTCTGCTCCCAATGACCAGACAATCAAAATTTTTATCATTGGCGTACTGGACGACAGTTGGTCCAGGTTCTCCACGTAATATATTGACTTGATGTTTAATTCCTTCCATCGTAAGAAGCTTTATAATGTCTTTTAACTTTTCTCGCCGTTGCTCTTCTATTTGTTTTGAGTCATTATTTTGAAGCGCATCTGCCTTAGAAGTAGACCCGTTGATGACGTAGATGACTTCAACTAAACTATTGGCTTGGTTCTTGACTAATTGAATCGCTTTTTCTGCAGCGCGTACCGAGTGTTTTGAACCATCTGCCGCTAAAAGTATTTGTTGAAACATCTCATCCCCTACTTTCTCTCTTTTAATTCATTATAGATTTATAATTGACGGAATATTCTAATAATATTTTATTAGCTAATGATTGCTCGTACCAATGGATGACCTATTGATCATTATTGCCAAAAAGCACAACAAAAAAACCTACTGGATCACAGCAGGTCTTTCAACATTTGTTAAAATTATAAGTTAGAAATGAAGGAAAAGGACATCATCTTCACTTTGGTTTTTTCAAACAATTACGAGTTCCAGCGAAAAGATATCACTTCTCCTCGTTACAGTATTAGCCCCACCTACGCTGAATACTACGATAGCCACAATTGCTATCCTGCCTACATTCACTATAAATGAAAACGCTTACATAGTCAATGGGTAGACATCACTTTTTCATAAAATTTCCTTTATTAGTATGTATATGCAATCACATTTAAACAAACTGCCTATAGATCTGATGAATCATCATAGTCGTAACGAAACCCATCATTTTGAGCTGTCGTTTCTTCATTTTGCTGGCGTTCGGAAGTATCCTGCATAGCCTGTTCATCATTACTAGCCGGACGGTTTTGATTTTTCTTAGACTCAGTCAATTTATTCCCTCCTATTTATTTAAATTTGTCCTAAGTATCATTTGTTCTTTTCCAAATTTATATACAAGAGAAACTGCTATCGCATTAATTAAGACTAGTGTTATAAAGTACATCTTTTTGGTCTACAAAGAAACCACTTGAGCATTTAGTAATGGCCCAAGTGGTCTTTGTATTTCATAATTATTATGCTGCGATCTTTTCATCCGCATCAATTTTAAATTCAGATTCTGCACGATTTAATTTTAACTTATAAGCAAACAATACAAGAATAATTACTGTACCTATACCTGCAGCTATATAAGATGTTGTCATTGGCAATCCAAACCCAATTGGTGCGTTAAAGATAAACGTAAGAGCAACCATAGTCATGAATGTTGCAGGGATCGAAGCCACCCAGTGGAATTTATACTGAATAGCTAAATACATCGCTCCAACGAATAATGCAATAGCACTAATTGCGGCATTGGTTACACCAAAGTATCTCCATAGTAATGTGAAATCCATGTTTGTTAAGATAAACGAGATTACGAATAACGGTAAAGCAATCCATAAACGACTGAATAGCTTGATTTGTGGTAGATTGATATATTCAGCGATAATCATACGAGCTGAACGGAACGCTGTATCTCCAGATGTAATTGGCAACACGATAACACCAAGTACTGCTAATGTACCACCAATTGCACCTAGTAATGTAAATGCAACTTCACTTACAACTAGACCCGCACCACCTGTAGCGATTAATTCACTTAAATCTTGTCCGTAGAAAAGACTCATCGCTGCAGCTGCCCAGATCATCGCAATAATACCTTCAACAATCATCATTCCGTAAAATACTTTACGGCCATTTCGTTCATTTTGCAGGGTTCTTGAAATAATCGGTGACTGTGTCGCGTGGAACCCAGAAATCGCACCACATGCGATTGTAATCATCAGTAATGGGAAGATCGCTGCTCCTGACGGGTGCATATTTTGTAATGTTAATTCAGGAATTGGTGCACCTGTTACAATCAGCATCCCACCTACACCGATTGCACTAATTAAAAGAAGTGCTCCTAAGATCGGATAAATTCTTCCAATAATTTTATCAACAGGTAACAACGTAGCGATAATATAGTAAACAAAAATGGCTCCAGTAATAATTCCTAATGCAATCACGCCATCCATTAAGCTAAACAACAATCCAGCAGGTGCAGTCACGAAAACGGTTCCAACTAGAAGTAGCAGAAGAACAGCAACGGCATTAACGATATGCTTCATACCCGTTCCTAAAAACTTACCAGCAAGTTGTGGTAAATGGGCTCCTTTATTACGGATGGAAATCATGCCTGTTAAATAGTCATGAACAGCTCCTGCAAAAATTGCCCCAACGACGATCCAGATAAAAGCGACTGGACCATAAAGCGCACCCATAATTGGGCCGAAAATTGGACCGACTCCAGCAATGTTTAATAACTGGATTAAAGAGTTACGATTGGTTCCCATTGGAATGTAGTCCACTCCATCTTTCATACTATATGCTGGTGTTTGTCTTGCCTCTTTTACACCGAAAATTCTTTCTATTAACTTACCGTACGTATAATAACCGATAATTAAAAGTGCAATAGCAATTAAAAATGTAAACATATATGAACACCTCTTTCTGTTTTGAATGCGTTTTCATCATACTATTATTCTAGCATCTTTGAACAATTTGTGACGAAAACCTGTTCAACATGTCGAAAGAGGATGTTAACATGCATGTATTTAAGTATATTCGGTAAAAAATCAAAGCTCCAAACGTTCTCTTAGCGATTTTACATAGTTCCGACTAACAGGAATTTCATCTTGCTTACCTTCCACTTTTAATTGGTAGGCACCATTAAACCATGGAATGAGTTCTTCAATTTTATCTAGATTTACCAAGTAACTCTTATGTGTTCTGAAAAACGGATACCCTTTCAATTTTTCTTCTAATTCTTTAATTGGTGTTTTCAAACTAAACTTCCTGTCTTGTGTACAAATAATCGTCTCCCTTTCCTCACGATATAAATACACAATTTCGGATGGGGATAAGTAGACGATTCGCCCTTCGTCTTCTACTGCTAAGCGTGCAATTGGACTGACTTGGTCGCTTTTGTCATCCCGTTTTAGACGTTCCTTTACTCTCGTCATTGTTTCAAAAAGCTGCTCTTCATCAAATGGTTTAAGTAAATAATCTACAGCATCGACACGAAACGCTTTAGCTGCGTAATTTGGGTAAGCAGTAGCAAAGATGATAAGTGGTGTCTTTTTCATGTTTTGGATCGCACGTGCTAAATCTAAACCTGACATTTGTGGCATTTCAATATCGATAAACGCAATATCAGGCTCTTTCATCATAATCATTTCAAGCCCTTTTTCTCCAGATTCGGCTTCGGCAATAATTTCAATATCGTTAAAACTTTCTAAGAGAAATTTCAGCTCATCACGACTTAAAGGCTCATCATCAATAATGATCGTCTTCATTTTTCTATTCATACTAAGGTTTCCTCACTTTTTTCCTATTGTAAACGATATACTTGTCCCTTGATTTACAGCACTTTCAACTTGCAGTGTTGCTGTATCTCCATACATCATTTGTAAGCGACGATTTAAGTTATAAAGTCCAATCCCAGTTCCAGTTTTAGAGGCAACACCTTCTTGTCCTAATTCTAATTGCCTCTCTTCTGTCATACCGACACCGTTATCTTGAACTGTAATGGTTACATACTCCTGATGTTTTCGGATCCGAATTAAGATAAAACTATCATCTGTTAATTGTTTTACCCCATGCTTGATTGCATTTTCTACAATCGGCTGTAACGTCATTGGCGGAACTTTGTAATGAAATACACCCTCGTCAATTTCATATATAATGGTTAGCTTATCGGCAAACCTCGCTTCTTCGATCGATAAATAAGCTCTAACGTGTTTTAATTCATCCTCTAGTGTCACTTCTGTTGCCGTCGTTCCAGCTAAGTTTTGTCTGAAGAAATGGGAGAGTGAAATTAGTAATTTCCTCGCTTTCATTGGATCTGTTCGGATGAGTGCAACTATGGTGTTTAATGCATTGAATAAAAAGTGAGGACTGACTTGTGCTTGCAATGCTTTAATTTCAGCCTGTTTAGCAAGCTCTAAATGTCGCTCTACTTCTGACAACTCCAGTTGATGACTTAACAAGGTGGATAAACCTTTGCTTAACTCAATAATCATCGGTGAAATTTGTTTTTCTGACTTAAAGTAAAATTTGATCGTACCAATTGTTTCTTCCTTTAACTTGAGTGGAGCAATCACCGCTGCCTGAAGAGGACACTCATTATGTCTACATCGAATTTCCCATGAATGAGCGATTACGAGCCGCCCTTCTCTTAAAACCCGTTTCGTTGCCTCTGTTTTTATTTCTTCATTCGCTAGATGATGTTCTTCACCTTCGCCGACAAAAGCTAACACTTTATCTTTGTTCGTAACGGAAACAGCATCAGCATCAATTTCCTTCAGCAAGATTTCGCACGTTGGTTGTGCCGTTTTCCTAGATAAGCCACTGCGTAAATATTTTAAAGTTAAATCGGCGAGTTTAAGTGCTTTTTGGGCTTGAAGCGAGCCTCTCTTTTCCTCTTCATTTAGGACATTACGAATAATTAAAATAAAGATTGCCGTTCCGATTCCATTGGCAATAATCATTGGGATACCAATATTTTCAACGAGTCTTAATGCTTGGTCATATGGCCTTGCCATGATTAAAATTAATGCCATTTGAACAGCTTCTGCAGCCATTCCGACGAAAAGAGCTGTTTTAATCGAGACAATATTGTTACGTTCTTTCGTTTTTTTATAAAAGTACCCTGCAATTAAACCCGAAATAATTGCTGATAAACCACAAGCTAAACCTGTAAATCCCCCTAACAAAAAACGGTGAACTCCAGCAATAACACCAGCCCCTAATCCAACAGCCCATCCACCGAGCAATCCGGCTACCACGACGCCAATCACTCGGTAATTAGCAATGGCTTCGCTTTCCCCAACATCAAGAACGATCCGGCTATATGTTGCATCGGAAACATTTATCGTTATGCCGGAATAGGTCCCGATAATACCAAATAATCCGAAAATGACAATGACAGCTACCTTATGTGACTTAGAAATTTCTTGTTTATCGATTAAATGACGTACAAATTTTAAGCGCGTCAAAACAAATGCTACTGCAATAATAATGCCAAGTCTTTCAATCATGACAAATAAAAGTTCCCACATATTCGTAACTCCTAAAATTCAATTGTTCGTATGCTATAAGATAGTATACACTTGTTTGTTGCATATTTCTAAGTAATGAACTTGCAAATATTGTATGTTAAATAGCAGAAATAAAAACGTCAAAAAACCTCCATATCGTATCATGATTAGTGACCAACGATTAAGAGGTTTTTTTCTAGCTTATTTAATTAAAGTAACATTCCAGCAATAGCAGCACTTAATAATGAAGCCAGTGATCCTGCTAGTACAGCACGTAAACCAAGGCGAGCAATGTCACTACGGCGATCTGGAGCTAGTCCACCAAGTCCACCTAAAAGTATCGCCATTGAACTTAAGTTGGCAAATCCGCACAGCGCAAAACTAACAACCGCAACTGTTTTATCCGTTAATTCTGGAATTTCAGGAGCAAAAGATGCATACGCAACGAACTCATTTAACACAATTTTTTGGCCGATAAAACTTCCTGCTGCTAAAGCTTCCGACCATGGTACCCCAACAGCAAACGCGATCGGTGCAAAAAGAACGCCTAATATCATATCCAGCGTTAGCCCTTCAAATCCAAACCAACCGCCAACACCGCTTAATATACCGTTTATTAAAGCTATTAAAGCGATAAATGCCAGTAGCATCGCACCGACGTTGAGCGCTAGTTGAAGGCCTACACCAGCTCCGCGTGCTGCGGCGTCAATGATGTTGGCAGATTCAGTATCTTTCTCGATCTTAACATCGTCAGTTGTTTTAACTATTTCCGTTTCAGGAATAATCATTTTTGCCATAATGAGACCTGCTGGTGCTGCCATAAAGCTAGCCGCTAACAAATATTCTAACGGTACGCCTAGTAGTGAATAACCGATTAAAACGGACCCAGCTACAGACGCAAGTCCCCCAGTCATAACAGCAAATAGTTCAGAATTCGTCATCTTACTTAAGTAAGGACGTACAACAAGAGGTGCTTCCGTTTGACCAACAAATATGTTAGCTGCCGCTGACATCGATTCAGCTTTACTAGTACCTAAAACTTTTGAAAGTGCTCCACCAATTAATAAAATCAGCCATTGCATAACACCCATATAATAAAGTACAGAAATGAGTGCCGAAAAGAAAATAATAACGGTAAGCACTTGAAAAGCAAAGACAAACCCAATATTCGCTCCTTCCACAAATAAACCACCGAATAAAAAGTCAATTCCTTCATTTGCATAACCAATAATATCTGTCACCCTTAATGTTAACCATTGAAGTGCCGCGCGACCCATGTCCCATTTTAATACGATAAAAGCAAATGTCAGCTGGATTGCTAATCCTCCAAGAATCGTTTGTAATTTAATCGCTTTACGATTCGTCGAGAATAGAAACGCGAGCAAAAAAACTGTAATAATCCCGAAAATACCCCATAAAAAATTCATAAAACACTAACCTTCCCTAGTCTTTTTCATGATGTTGTAACTTACTAGTTTGTCCAGTTTGACAATTCTAGTTGACTGAAAGCTTATAAAACGGTTACAAACAAGTTTTATAAAGTTGAGCTTATGTAAAAAACACGAAAGTTGTACCGTCCCTCCTAAAACTAATAACAAAATCATGATGTATGATGTCTGACATCATACTACCGTTGACTATTATAAAGGGTTATATTTTATTAGTAAATAGCTATTTTGAAATAATTTTATGTAACTAGATAAGTGAAAACGTGGAAAAGGCTGACCTGGTATAGTCAGCCTTTTCGAAAAAAATAAATTATAGAACATCTATTTCAACTAGCAACGCGATTAGAAGTTGAAGCAGGACTTGGATGTTTGCAGCGATTTGTGTGTCTGTTGTTGTAACATCAACATTTTGTGAACCATCGATAACGATTTTTTGTACCGTTTGTTGTTTGATTTTTGAAGTTTGTAACAATTCTTGTGTAATTGTATCAGCTTTAGTACTATCTGCAATGGCAATGTTTACAATTAATGCAATGACAGCTTGTAAAGAAGCTTGTAAAGAGATTGCAGCTTTCGTATCTGTTGTATTCACTGTAACATCACATGAATTTAGGATATGAATTAACTCCTCAGAGCTTTGAATCTCTTTATTTACATTTGCAGCTTCTAAATCAATTTGGTTACTCATTAATGAGGTCCTCCTTTACTCGTGATAGTTTACCTTATGTAAAATGTCCAATAATGATATGGACAACTGCACAGGGCATCTGCTGATTTTTTTAAAGGAGGTGATGAAACAAGTTCGTACAATCATTCTTTTTAAGTAAAAAATTATTTACTTATGAATTAAATCCTCTAAAGTCCCTTCCAGGTCAGTAAACTGAAATTCAAACTCTTTCTCTTGCAGTTTTTTGGGAATACAGTTTCTTCCGGTTAAAGCAAGACTAGGTTCTGTTCTCATGAAGAGGTAGGCACCTAGCCATACAAATGGTGTTGGTGCGGGCGGACTCCAGCCTTTCCCCATGACTTTACGTAACTTCTGCATAAACTCTTTGTTAGTAACTGGGTTGGGCCCCGTTGCATTGAATACTCCAGTATAGTTTTCATTTTCAATCGATTGAAAAAACATCTCATTCAAATCGTCAATATGTAACCAACTAATAAACTGTTTACCAGTTCCTACTGTTCCACCTAAGTTCATTTTGGTTAATGTTATTAATGGATCGAGAGCACCACCATTTTTTCCTAATGCAAAACCAATTCGAAGTATTACTTGTCTTGTCTCTGGTAGTGTTTCTTTAAAGAATTCTTCTTCCCACTGCTTACAAACATCCACTGAAAACCCGTCTCCAAGCTTAGAATCCTCATCACATACTTCTCGAGTATCACCAAAAATGGCTAGAGAACCCGCTTGAACAAAAGATTGAGGTGGATCCTCACATTTTTTTATGGCTTCTTTTAATACTTTAACAGAGTTAAGTCTTGATAAAATGATTTCTTCTTTATTCGCCTTAGTGTAAATGCAATTAACACTTTTACCAGTGAAGTTAACGATTGCGTAACTGCGATCGATTTCTTTCTGCCACTGGTCATCGAGATTTTTTCCATTCCAATGTATATATCGAATGGTATCCTGTTCTTTGGACACGCCCCTTGTCAGGATAACGACTTTATAACCTTTCCCGATCAAAAAATGTGCTAGCGAATTTCCTAAAAAACCAGACCCGCCTGCTAAAATGATTTTTTTACTCATCCAATCAAGCCCTTCCCTTTTAATCTAAAAATCTCTTTCGTTGTTCTGGTGTTGGGAGCATACAACTTTCTCTTTGACCGAACCAACGATAGCGATTTTGGGCGATAAAATTGTAGACGATATTTCTAATGGGTGTTGGAATGAAACGAAAGATAACCATTAACCTCCAAAAACCATCTAAATACTTACAAACACGTAGAGCAGCACTCGATTTAATGAACGGTTTGTCATTGTCAATTAAAACAAAAGTGCTCATATCATGAGGTAAATGATATTGATCTAATAGTCTTTTCCCTATTTCACTTTGAAGGGAAGCAAATTTAAAATAGCCACGTTTATCCCTTTTTAAAATAAATTGAACACTATGATGACAAAAGTTACAAACCCCATCAAATAAAACAATTCCGCCCATTACGGTCACCACCTCTAGCTATAATTTAGTAATACAGCTTCTAAAAACACCTATAGTTTAACATATTATACCAAACAAAATAAAAAACACCCCTTTAAAGAGGTTTTTTAATTGATAGCCTGATAACCTATTACTTATCTTTTTTAACAAAATAATAGAATGAGTGTTGCGAGCAGTCCAAGTATAATAGAGAGTAAAAACCAGTTAAACCCTGTTCTATTTTTTTCCTTGTGCTAACCCCGGATTAATCAGATCCAGTGTTCCCCAACCGACAAAAAATTGATTTTCCTTTTTAACTCTCCCCTTCCAACGCTAACATATCATTCAATATGAGTTTAACATCTCTAGTAACTAACACGAACTTTGTGTGGTCATGTGAATTACATTTTATTTATATTTCGAATACGACTTACTATACGATAAATATCATGAAGAAGCTTTAAAAACACTAATGTGTGTCTCCAAAGCTTTTTTCTACTTTTAAAAAGATTTTTATCCTTGCTAATGCTTATGATTCTGTCCCACATATTTTCCGTAATCTGGAACAGCAATTCGCCCAAAATCATCTGCAAGTATCTTTAAATTTCTTGTAAGCTCCTCACCAATCATCGGTAATCCATGTCCTGTTATCGCAAGAGAAGGCTTTAATGCTTCTAACTTTTTAACTGACTCCCATGCTGACTTCCAGTCGGGGGTAAAATAACGAGGAGGCCCACTTATCTCCTTTTCTTGAGTAAGAACAGCATATAATGATTCTTGTTTTACAGTTACAAAAGCATCTCCTACAATCAGTGCCCCGTCTTCATCTCTAAAATAGGAAACATGACCAGGTGTATGACCAGGCGTATGTACCCAACAAAAGCCCTCCATTTCAGGAACAGTTCCGTTTGATGGTAACGGTTGTACATGTTTACCTAAGTTAATCGGCTCATTCGGAAAAATAGACGACATTTTTGCAATCATACCACCTTCAACTGTCGGGTCAGGATCTGGGTAACTTTGCTCGCCTGTAAGAAAAGGTAATTCTAATGGATGGGCATACACTGGTACCTTCCAATGCTTTATCAACTCCAAAATAGCACCAACATGGTCAAAATGACCATGAGTTAGAAAGATTGCCTTTGGACGACTGTTTACGCCAAACCGTTCTTCAGTCGCATCAATAATTTCATCAGCTGAGCCAGGCATGCCCGCATCAACTAAAACAAAATCACCGGCATCACGATGTCCGACTAAACAAATATTTACAATACGTACGTTATAACTATACAAATCAGGCAGAATTTCTAACCCTTGGCCACTAGTTGCTGAAATAGCGGGAATGGGCTTATAATCAGTACCATATGTCATAGGTTGTTGTTCCATATTGATTTCCTCTTTTCTCTCTACTTATCATATCAACTCTAATATTTAACTTTCGAACATGAATTATGTAACCAATAATTAGTTCTTTTTTATTTAGAAAGAGGATCTATTATCTAATTCCTTAAATTTTAAAAGCAAATATTTTATATAGGTAATGCACTAAAGAACTCTCTTTTCATATATTGTGTATATATCCTACATATGAGGAGGAGCATATATGAAAATCGAAAAGAAATTCACAAGTTATGGCTACGATCTCCTTATTAATAACGTTTTGCATAAGCGTTGTTTAACTTGTAACGTATGGTATGAGTTTAATGGTGAAATCGGTTGCTGTAAGCATTGCATCGAGAATATCCAACATAAAAATAAACAATTTCAAGAAAAACAAGTCAAAACCACATAAAAATAGCACAATCCTCTAAGGATTGTGCTTTCATGATTCTCTCAAAACTGGATAATGTGCTAGAAAATTCAACGCTTTATTGTTGTCTAGCTTCAATGCCTAGATTTTTGTGTCGTTTCACTTCTTCAGTTGAAGTTACCACTTCGCCTTCTGAAGC
>NZ_JBYCKM010000054.1:0-60140 GCF_057473385.1 Alkalihalobacterium sp. TH-98
AGTGAAGATTTTTGTAACTGTTCTTGAACAAATTCAATTGGTAATAGCGCTGCAACATGAAGAACAATAAATAGAATTAAATACGCTTCTAAGAAACATAGAATTCCGCCAAGCCAACCATTAATCGTTCTTAAAATCGGTAAATGTGCAACAAAATCTAACATTGAACCGATAATATGCAAAGCGATTTTCGTACCGAAAAATAGTATGGCAAAAGCTATACCTGAATAGTATACACTTTCAAAATTAAATGCTTCTATAAACATGGAAAATGCACTATCACTCGAAAATTGTGGATACGGGATCCATAAGCGAATATATGAAGCTAGTTCCCCGTAATAGAGATAAGCAACGATTAATGCCACAAAAAAACTTACGAGATGAATCAGTTGAAGGATGAAGCCCCTCTTTAAGCCAATGAAAAAACTACTAATTAAGATAAAAAATATTAGTAAACTAAACATCTTTTTTGTCCTCTTCCTTTAATTTCGCTTCTAGTTGTTCTAGCCTTTTAGTCATTTTCACATAATCATCAGCGACATTAAGTGCAGTTAAAACTGCTAGTCTAGTTGTATCTAACAATGTATTACGTTTGCGAATTTCTTTCATTTTTTGATCGACATGTTGAGCCACCTGCTTAACATGTGCAGCTCCTTCTTCACTAACAATCGTATATTGCTGGCCGTATATTGATACAGTCGTGCGAGTTCGTTCAGTTTCTCTCTCCTCTGACACCCAAAAAGCCTCCTATCACGATCTATGGCTTCTTACTACTTCCATAATTAGCAATTTGAAAAATCCTAAGTTCTATCATAACACGAAGCGCCGATGTTGAAAATATAAAGCCAAACTATTCATTATTTAAACGATCATTTCTTCTCATTATTTTAAAATAAATGTTAAACAATAAAAAAGCAGATGGAATCAGATACTGATTCCATCTACTTTTTTTGGGGAGCTTATGCTCTTAGCTCTGCTCCGATTTCTGTTTTTAATTGATCTAGAACCTTTTGATGAACTTGGCTAACTTCTTCATCCGTTAACGTGCGCTCTGGATCAAAATATGTTAGTGAAAATGCTAACGATTTTTTACCGGCTTCCATATGCTCGCCTTGATATAGGTCAAATAATTGTACATTTTTTAATAATTGACCACCAGCAGTGACGATTACTTGTTGAACTTTTCCTGCATGAACCGCTTCATCCACAACGAGAGCAATATCACGAGAAATCGAAGGGTACCTTGGAATTGGCTGGTAAGCTACATCGTCTTGCTTGTAGTTGAGCAGTTGCTCTAAATCCATTTGGAACACATAGGTCTCATTCAAGTCTAAATCTTTTTGTAACGTTGGATGAATTTGACCGATAAAGCCAACCTCACTTCCGTCTAGTACGATCGAAGCTGTACGTCCAGGGTGGAGTCCAGGCTTTTTCGTTTGTTCGAAAGCGACCAAGTGACTTAGACCAAGCTCAGAAATTAGTGCTTCAACTACACCTTTCGCTACGAAAAAGTCTACTGCTTTCTTTTCACCTTGCCATAAATGACTATGTGCAATACCCGTAAAGGCTCCAGCGACCATTTCTTTTTCAGTCGGTTGCTTTGTGACTTCTTTTTCTTCTGATAAGAAGATGGAACCTACTTCATAGATCGCCACATTGTTAACTTTTCGGTTTAAATTGTAACTAATAACATCTAATAAATGAGGGATCAGGCTCGTTCTTAACGTACTTCGATCCTCACTCATTGGCATCGAAAGTTTCACCGGTGTTAAATGTTCATTTTCATTACTTAAGCCAGTTGCTTTCTTAGGCGTTGTTAAAGAATACGTAATTGCTTGGTAAAGGCCTGCTGCTTCTAAAGACTGACGGACTTTTCTTCGACCAGCTTGATAATCTGTTAATCCCCCAGGTGTTGTTAATCCGATTGGCAATGTCGTTGGAATATGATCGTAACCGAACAACCTCGCGACTTCCTCAACTAAATCCTCTGTGATCGAAATATCATTTCGTCGTGTAGGTGCCGTTACATCGAACACTTCTCCATTTTGTACATAAGAAAATTGGAGTCGGTCAAAGATTTTTGCAATGTCTTCAGTTGTTAAACTCGTTCCAAGAAGTCGATTTACTTGTTCAGTTGAAATCGTTACTTCTCGCTCCGCTATATTTAATGTATCCACTTCAACAATGCCGTCTGCAACTTCTCCACCTGCTAACTCTGCAATGAGTTGCGCTGCACGTTCAGCTGCTTCACGCACTCGTTTAGGGTCAACACCTTTTTCATAGCGCATGCTTGATTCACTGCGAAGACCTAAATCTCTTGAAGCCCTGCGAACCGTTTGACTATTGAAATATGCTGCCTCTAAAAGAATAGTTGTTGTGTCATCTTGTACTTCTGAAAATGCTCCACCCATTACACCAGCTACTGCCGTTGCTTCTGTGCCGTTTGTAATGACTAGGTGGTCAGCGCTTAGCTTTCGTGTTTCGTCATCCAGCGTCACAATTTCTTCTCCATCACGCGCACGGCGAACAACTATGTCTTTTGATCCAAAACGATCATAGTCAAAAGCATGAAGTGGTTGACCGTATTCAATCAGGACATAGTTTGTTACATCGACTACATTACTGATCGGACGAATTCCAGCAGCTGTTAAACGGTTTTGTAACCATAAAGGGGATGGTCCGATTTTTACATTTTTAATAATTTTAGCTCCGTAATACGGGTTGTCTTCGGATGCTTCCACTTGTACCGTTATATAGTCAGATGCTTTTTCGCTGCTTGAACTTTCAGTGATTGTTGGGTGTTTTACCTCGCGACCTAACAATGC
Organism: Alkalihalobacterium sp. TH-98; assembly: GCF_057473385.1. Lineage (NCBI taxonomy): Bacteria > Bacillati > Bacillota > Bacilli > Caryophanales > Bacillaceae > Alkalihalobacterium > Alkalihalobacterium sp. TH-98. The sequence goes on from NZ_JBYCKM010000054.1 coordinate 2,826, forward strand.
AGCCATCTCATAGGCAACACCTAACATACTTAAACAGTCTGAACGATTTGGCGTTAAATCTAATTCTAAAACCTCATCTGTTAAATTAAGAACTTCAAGTGCATCTTGACCAGGTTCAACATTTGCCGGAAAATTATAAATCCCTTCAGCAAATTCCTTTGGAATTAACTTTCCTTCAATTCCTAACTCTTGAAGTGAACAAATCATCCCTTGTGATAATTCACCACGAAGTTTCGCTTTTTTAATTTTAAAGTTCCCTGGTAATACAGCACCAACTGTTGCTACAGCTACTTTCTGGTCGGCACCGACATTGGCTGCACCACAAACAATTTGTAAATGTTCTTCTGCACCTACATCTACTTTACACACTCGTAATTTATCTGCATTTGGGTGTTGAGTACATTCCACTACATGTCCAACCACCACTCCGCTCATTCCTTTTTTCAGGGAATGAATGATGTCTACTTCAATACCGCCTTTAGTCAACTTATCCGCTATTTCTTTCGGCGTTAAATCAGCCACATCGATATATTCTTGAAGCCACTTATAAGAAACTAACATATTCTCTCCTCCTCTTATACCTGTTTAAACTGTTCTAAGAAACGTAAGTCATTTGTATAGAAATGACGAATATCATCAATACCGTACTTTAACATTGCTAGGCGTTCCACACCCATACCGAATGCAAATCCGCTATACTTTTTCGGATCAAATCCACCCATTTCAAGTACACGGGGGTGAACCATCCCAGCTCCAAGTACTTCAATCCAACCTGTTTGCTTACATACTCGACAGCCTTTTCCACCGCAAATCCCACAAGAGACATCAACTTCAACTGAAGGCTCTGTAAACGGGAAGAAACTCGGTCGAAGACGAATCGTGCGATCTTCACCGAAATATTGTTTTGCAAATGTATCTAGCATCCCCTTTAAATCACTCATACGGACGTTTTCATCGATGTAAAGTCCTTCAATTTGCATGAATTGGTGGGAGTGCGTCGCATCATCGTCATCACGTCTGAATACTTTTCCTGGACAAATGATTTTAACTGGCCCTTGTCCTTTGTACTTTTCCATCGTACGAGCTTGTACAGGAGAAGTATGCGTACGTAGTAAAAGTTCATTTGTAATGTAAAAAGAATCTTGCATATCACGTGCTGGATGGTCTTTCGGTAAGTTCAGCGCTTCAAAGTTATAGTAATCCGTTTCTACTTCAGGACCTTCAGCGACTTCAAACCCCATTCCAATAAACACATCTTCAACATGTTCAACAACGGAAGTTAACGGATGACGAGCTCCTTTTACTACTGGTCGGCCTGGAAGTGTAACATCAATACTTTCCTCTGCTAATTTTCTTTCTACTTCTTGTGCCTCTAATTGCGTTTCTTTTTCTTCTAGCTTTTCAGTAATCGCTGCTCGAACATCATTAGCCATTTGTCCGATGAGAGGGCGTTCTTCAGCTGATAGCTGTCCCATTCCTCGTAATACTTCAGTAATCGGACCTTTCTTTCCTAAGTATGCAACACGAATGTCTTGTAAAGCTTTTAAAGAGTCAGCTTGTACTACTTTTTCAAGCGCTTCATTTTTGAGACCTTCTAAACGATCTTTCATGTATATTTCCTCCCTCTTTTAATTACAAATTGGAATGTTCCCTAAAAATAAATAGAGCCATCGCCCCAAACTAAGGGACGATGGCTCGTGGTACCACCCTTATTAGCAATAGAATATCTACTGCTCACTTCATTAGATAACGGTTTAAACCGATAACACCTTAATAAGACAAGTTAACCATCCTATGTTCCGGTGCTAGCTCAAGAGTGAATTCACCTGTTTCATCCATAGAAATGCTTTCAGTCTAAGACATTTCCTCCCTAGATGGTGATTGACAGCCTACTACTCTCCTTCAACGCTTTTGGCAATATTAAAATATGTAATATCAAACTTATTAAAGTATAGAAAAAAATAACACACAGTGCAAGTCCATTTATTTTTTTCGTAATCCATAAAGTAAAATGGCCGTAGCAATCGCGACATTTAACGACTCCGCCTTGCCATAGATCGGTACATATAAATTAGCATTCGTTTCTTTTAAAAGGTCTTTTGAAACCCCTTCTCCTTCATTCCCAACCATTAAAGCAAATGAAGATGGTGACTCTATTTCATTGTAGTCTTGTCCATTTTCAAGAGCTGTTCCATAAACAGGGATATCCAATGATTTTAGTTTTTCAATCCACTCCAATAAATTACCTTTTACAATCGGCAAATGAAACAAGGAACCTTGGGTGGAACGAATGACTTTTCCATTATAAAGATCGACTGATCCATCTCCTAAAACAATTCCATCAACTCCAGCAGCATCTGCTGTGCGGATGATCGTTCCAACATTTCCTGGGTCTTGAACGGCATCTATTAATAAATATCGCCCTTGACTTGGAACAAAATGATGTTCAAATTGCTGACAGATTGCGATAACTCCTTGTGGAGATTTTGTTTCACTTAACTCCACCATGACACGATCCGTAACGTAAGTAATTGGCACTTGCCAATCCGACCAGTTTTTTGGAACATCGTACTCTTCAGAAATGATCAATTCTATAGGATCAAAACCAGATTTCCGAGCTTCTTCTATTAAATGCCTTCCTTCAATCAAAAATTGATGATCGGTATCGCGCCCTTTTTTTGTATGTAACTTTTTCCACTGTTTTACTTTTGGGTTTTTAGCTGATTCAATACGATTCATTACAAACTCCTCATCTATATCAAAATGCAAACTGCTATATCGTTCAAAAAGGAGGACAAAAAGAACCAAGAAGTTCAAGGCGGTGTAGCTTTGAGGAGCACAGCGTATGCTTTTAATACGTGAGCACAAGCTTGTATCTTCGTAAGCATAATCCGCACGACGGAAAAGTGATCTTATTTTCCAAGGACCGCAGAAGCAAACCAACGAGCTTCCACAGGATGTGGTGACTTCGACGTTCCCACAGGACGTGGGGCCCTTAGTCGAAGATCAACTTTCTCAGTTATTTTTCCCGGACTTTTTGAACTTCCTCTCTTTTTTATAATTATACCCTCCAAATTATACATAATCCCTAAAAAATTTCACAAACTAGGAAAGATTTAATATCTACTTAGTGAAGGAGTGCTTAGCGATGAGCTTTAATTTAAGAGGTGCTATTTTAGCAAATGTTCAAGGGAGCAGTGAAGACCAAGTCGAGGCAACAATTACAGACGCCATGGCTAGCGGCGAGGAAAAAATGCTGCCTGGTTTAGGTGTGTTGTTTGAAGTTTATTGGAGAAATGCAGATGAAAATCAAAAGCAGCAAATGGTTACACAAATTACAAACGGTTTACAAAGATAATCCGGCGAACTTCGCCGGATTTTTTTCTTTGGTTGATGTGTAGCAAAAGCGCCCAGTGAGACGTCGCTGGGCGCTTGCGCTTTTCTTGTCTAGCTGCAGGTGTCATCGGCTGAGGTCGCTTCGGTCTAGCAAATGTGTCCAATAGCGGGACACATCTTGTTAGCCCTCCAGCGCTTGTCGCCGATAAGCAGACACCTTCCGCTTTTCTTGTCTAGCTGCAGGTGTCATCGGCTCGAGGTCGCTTCGGTCTAGCAAATGGGTCCAATAGCGGGACACATCTTGTTAGCCCTCCAGCGCTTGTCGCCGATAAGCAGACACCTTCCGCTTTTCTTGTCTAGCTGCAGCGTCCAGCGTCTAGTGGACTTCGCTCCCCTCCTTACGATAAGTCAACATCTGCTCGTTAGCACTCGCCGTGTATCCTTTATCTCATAAGGGGCGCTCCAGTCCATACGCCGCTTAACGGACGCTTTCACTTTTCTTGTGATCAATCAAATGTAATTTGTTTTACTGTATCTGTATCTAATTTTTTGATGACTTCAACAATTAGTTTTACCGCATTTTCAAAGTCATCACGATGCAAGATGGCTGCGTGTGTGTGGATATAACGAGTTGCAATCGTAATTGACAGTGACGGAACTCCGTTAGCTGTTAAGTGTATAGCACCAGAGTCTGTTCCTCCACCTGCCACATAATCAAATTGGTAAGGGATGTTGTTTTCTTCAGCTGTTGAAGTAACAAAGTCTCTTAATCCTTTATGAGATACCATTGATGCATCATACATGATGATTTGCGGGCCATCACCCATCTTAGCCAATGCATCTTTTTCGCTTACTCCTGGTGTGTCACCAGCGATACCTACATCGACCCCGAAGCCGATATCTGGTTGGATAAGGTGAGCTGACGTTCTAGCCCCGCGCAGACCAACTTCTTCTTGAACCGTTCCTACACCGTAAACAGTGTTAGGGTGATCTACATCTTTTAATTGTCTAAGTACTTCAATTGCAATCGCACAACCGATACGATTATCCCACGCTTTCGCCATTAAATACTTTTCGTTTTTCATTACTGTAAAGTCACAAACTGGGACGACTGCATCTCCAGGACGAACTCCAAACTCCATTGCTTCCTCTTTACTTGACGCACCAATGTCAATAAACATATCTTTTTTATCAACAGGCTTTTTACGTACTTCAGGAGAAAGAATATGCGGCGGCTTCGAACCGATAACACCTGGGACATAACCATTTTTCGTCATAATCGTCACACGTTGTGCGAGCATTACTTGCTCCCACCAACCGCCAACGGTTTGGAAACGCAGATAGCCTTTATCATCAATGCTCGTTATCATGAAACCGATTTCATCAAGATGTCCAGCTACCATAATTTTTGGTCCTTCTTGAGAACCCGTTTTCTTAGCAATTAAGCTTCCTAAGTTATCAGTATAAACTTCAGTCGCATAAGGCTCAATAAAGCGTCTCATCACGTCACGCGGCTCTTTTTCATTACCAGGAATTCCGTTAGCATCTGTTAATTCTTTTAACATTTGTAAAGTTGGATCTAAGTTTGCCATATGTAAATGTCCTCCCTTATATGTATTCTACTCTAGTATAAACGAGAGTGTTTCGATACTCAAACAATCACCTTTTAACGATTAATACCCTTCATCCTGACGACGATGATTTACTTCATTCTTATCATAATAAGCTTGCTCCATTTCGTCAGTCGAAAACCCTAATTTTTCACCGAGAATTAAATAGTCATCAAATAATTCCTTGTAACTCTCAAAGGTTTGCTGCTCATGCAATTTCGTAATTAAATCGTATACTCGCTGGAAAGCTTGAACTAATGTTGTCGTCTTTTCTTCACGTTGCGTATGTAACTGAATACCTTCAAATTTCAGGACAATTCCTAACGATAGGATAAAATGTAGACCATCTACATATTCTTCTAATATGATATGACGTTCAGCCGGCGGTTTATTGCTCCAATATTTAAAGCACCTTGTCTCATTGGCTAGTTCTCCTAGTTCGACTTCAAGAGCTAAAATTTGTTCAGCTAACAAATTCTGTTCCTCAAGTCTATGCTCTTTTATGATACGTTCATTTAATTGACGCTGCATATCAAATAATTTTTTCAAATTCACAATCGTTTCTCTCCTTCTAAATACTTTCATTCTTTTACTTTGTAGTATAAGATAAAATAAAATTGATATAAAAATAATTAGTAATATTATAGCAAATGTGCAACCTTTTTTCGTTTGAATCGTATATAGGAAAAAGAAGGCCTAGAATAGGAGGAGTTATCAATGGTCTTATTATTTCGTTTATTAATCATTATTGCGTTTATTGTCATTATATATAGTGCAATTAAGTACATTACAAACCCTAAACGAAAATTTGAACTCGCTCATGAAAAGAAGCAATTCCACTTTCATGATGAAAAGCAAAACGTACGGAAGAACTTTTTAGTCACCTACAAAGGCGTTTTATTTGAAGGGGAAAAATATCTAGGAACGACGGACAAAGCATTTGAGGTCATTTCGGTTCAAGTATGGGTGAAAAATCCTGAAATACTGCAAGGGTTAGACCGAGAAGATTTTGAAGTGATTGAAAAGGAAATTCTTATTCATTATCCAAATGCAGAAATTGAATGGAAAAGCCCGGTAAAAGAATTCCTAAAGAAAAAGGGAGAATAGTTGCTCTAAGCACTGTTCTCCCTTTTATGATTTTGCTGTAAAAAAATCATTCCATTTGTACGTTACTTCTTTTCTACCGAGAATTGTAAATACTACGAATAAGGCCCCAACTAACGTTAAACTTATTGCGAGCGGCATTTCATGGATCATATGTCCAAAAGCGGTGAAAACAAATGCTGGCGGTATACATGCATAAAAGGAGTATTTCGTATATTCCTTCATGTTTTTAGACATCTCTAACAAATATAAAGAAATTAAATGAAAATGAATAAAGGGCATTAAACGAACAATTAACATTTGCACTAAACTCATCCTATGATACGACCCAAAATATTTCTTTTTTAAGTAGAATAACTTTGTCGTGACTTTAGGAAACCTTTTAGCAATTACATAAAACGCTAGACTAGTAAATGTTAAACCAATTAAGGAATAGATCGTTCCATAAAATACACCAAATAAATATCCGCCTAATAAACAAACAAGAATAACAGGTATAAAGAAAACTTGCCTTAGAACGTGCAGTAAAATAAAGAATAGAGGGGCTAACCATCCACTTTCCTCAATGACAAACTGAATGGAATCTAATGACTGCTCCACTACGTTCCCCCTTTCAGTGAACCCACCTTATTTTATTCTATGAAAACATGGTTCAAGGTAGGATTCAATTTACACACTTATTAATAAAGAAAAAGTAATAGGATGACTTGACCAACGATGATCACAGGTATACCCAAATTAAATTTAGGCTTTTTCGTCTTGTGCCGAAATTGCTTCATTCCAAAATAAATTCCAATAGATCCGCCGATGAAGGCAAACAGTAAAAGTGTCCGTTCCGAAATTCGCTGATTTCCATTCACCGCTCGACGTTTGTCCAAACCCATTAACCAAAATCCTATAATACTTACACCAATAAAATATGAAGCAACATATAACATTGTTCTCACCTTTGATCAAATTATGAAGAATGAGTGCTTTGAGTCCTTTAAAAAAAGGGCAAATAGAAACAAAAAAGGGCCTAGTAAATATACCAGTACCCTTATTGTTTATTTTATATGATCCGTTCACTAATTAGCAAGTCGAAAAGACTGCTAATTCTGTTTAACTTTAACTTATGCGTTTAAGCTTGCTTTTGCTTTTGCAGCTAATTCTGCAAATGCTTGCTCATCGTTTACCGCTAAGTCAGCTAGCATCTTACGGTTAACGTTGATATCAGCAACTTTTAAACCGTGCATTAAACGGCTGTATGATAATCCGTTCATACGAGCAGCCGCGTTAATACGAGTGATCCATAATTTACGGAAGTCACGCTTCTTTTGACGACGGTCACGGTAAGCGTATAAGAATGATTTCATTACTTGTACTTGTGCTGATTTAAATAAACGGTGTTTGGAACCGTGGTAACCTTTTGCTAACTTTAATACCTTTTTACGACGACGACGAGCTACATATCCGCCTTTTACTCTTGGCATAGTAGTTCCCTCCTTGTTTCTTTAGCTTTTGCGATTATTTTTTGTATGTTAACATTTCTCTAATACGTTTGAAGTCACCAGAATGAACCATTCCTGCTTTACGAAGCTTACGCTTTTGTTTTTGTGACTTGTTACCGAATAAGTGGCTTGTAAATGCGTGCGAACGCTTTAACTTACCAGAACCAGTTTTCTTAAAACGCTTAGCAGCGCCTCTATGAGTTTTCATTTTAGGCATTTGTTTATTCCTCCCTTAATCGTTCTTCGTTGACGTACTATTACTTATCACTTTTAGGAGCAAGTACTAAGAACATGCTTCGGCCTTCCATTTTAGGCTTTGCCTCAACAATCGCAATGTCCTCACACTCTGTCGCTAATCGCTCTAATACTTTACGGCCGATTTCAGAGTGAGTAATTGCACGACCACGGAAACGGATAGCAGCTTTAACTTTGTCACCTTTTTCAAGGAACTTTCTCGCATTACGAAGTTTTGTATTAAAGTCATGATCTTCAATCGTCGGACTGAGACGTACTTCTTTAATATTAATAACTTTTTGGTTTTTACGAGCTTCTTTGTCTTTCTTTTGCTGCTCATACTTAAACTTACCAAAATCCATGATACGGCACACTGGTGGTTTTGCATTAGCAGCAACCATAACCAAATCAAGGTTTGCCTTTTGTGCCATTTCTAAAGCTTCTTGTTTCGACTTAACTCCAATTTGATCGCCATTTGGACCGATGAGACGTACTTCACGGGCGCGAATGGCCTCATTGATCAACATGTCCTTACTAATAATGAGCCACCTCCAAGTGAGTTTAACACGGACAAAGCATTCATGCGCTAGTTCTCAAAAGACTTCATTTAAAAAGGTATGTGTCTATGTTGGTATACCGATTTTACATTGAAGTCTTGCTGATATTCAGCGTTCTTTTCAATAAAAAAAGTGCGAACGCATACTACGCCCACACTGATCCTTTAAAAACTAATCAAAACCTGTTAACAGCACATGCGTCAATCAGGTGAGAAGCGGGCGCTCCTGCTTGTAAATGTCCTTAATTAAATTACTTACCTAATTTATCACAGCTTAGACACGATGTCAAACATTTAATAAAAGATCTTCTGTTTTCGACCTTGTCGTTCTTTCCTTTACGCTATTTACTTATAGCTAGCTAATAAATTCAACGAATTGATCAGCGGGTAATGGTTTACTATAAAAATACCCTTGCATGACATCACATTGTTCACTTTTTAAAAACGTCAGTGCCTCTTCTGTTTCTACTCCTTCCGCAACCACTTCGAGCTTTAAATTTTTAGCTAAATTAATTATCGTAGTCACAATCGCTCGGTCCTCGCCGTTATTCATAATATCTCTAATAAATGATTGATCTATTTTTAAAGTCGTAATCGGAAACGATTTTAAATACCCTAGTGATGAATACCCTGTTCCGAAATCATCAATCGAGATGCCGACATTATGTTCTCTTAATTTTTGTAATGTAAGAGCCGTATCCTCAGTATTTTCCATCAAACTGCTTTCATTAATTTCTAATTCAATTTTATTTCCATCTACATTTGCGGTATTTAATATCTGTAAAACATTCTCAGAGAAGTCACGTCGTTTAAAGTGGCTTGTCGCTATATTAACCGACATTTTAATATGATTAATTCCTGCAGCTTTCCACTCATTTAAGTAGTCGCAAGCCTTTTTTAACACCCAATCACCAATTGGTATAATAAGCCCTGTTTCCTCTGCAACCGGGATAAACTCAGCTGGTGAAACTAACCCTTTTATCGGATGAATCCAACGAATCAGTGCCTCCACACCAATCATTTGATTGGATTCTAAGTTTAATTGAGGTTGAAAAAATAACACAAACTCATCCCGCTCTAACGCTTTACGAATATCGCTTTCAATTTCAATTTTTCTCATAAGCTCTTCATTCATTTGCGGTGTATAAATTCTGCATGAGTTACGTCCCCCATCTTTAGCTTTTAAGAGTGCTAAGTCTGCTTGCTTAAGTAACTCCTCTTCATCATCTGTTTCCTTAGTTAAAGGATATAATCCGACACCTGCACTTAATGTTAAATAAAAATCAATATTCTTATAAGCAAAAGGTTGCTCTAATGTTTGATATAAGCGTGAAATCATCTTACTTACATTTTCTTTATCGAAACCTTTTATTAGAAAAACAAATTCGTCTCCACCTAAATGATACAGTTTTACTTCCTCTACTAAGTCCAAAAAGTATAGATCGAAAAACCTTTTTCCAACTTCAACGATAACGGAGTCGCCAACAAAATGACCAGCGGTATCATTAATGTGTTTAAATCGGTCAAGGTCCACTAATATTACACCTAAGTTACCGTGTTTTCCTTTTCTCGCTTTCTCTAATTCACTTTTTAAGTCTTCAATCAGTTTCATACGATTCGGAAGGTCAGTAATATGGTTATGGTAGGCCATATGCTTTATCTTTAACTCTGATTGCTTCAGCTCTGTCAATTCACTGACAGACCCGACAATAGCAGTTACCTCGCCATCTTTAAGTATAGGTGATAACGTAACATGATAATATCTGTTATTGTCAAAGAATTCGAACGAAGTGTTTTCACCTGTCTCAAAAGTTGTAACGAAGTACCCTTCTGCCAACTCACGTATATGCTCTGAAAAAACTTCAATTATCGATTTATTGATAATATCTTTACTTTGTATTCCTAAAATACTTACTAATTGACCATCAAATAATGTAAAAACAAACTCTCCGTTTACCTTTACAACTTTAAATACTAAATTATGAAGGTTTTTGACTACATGCTTAAAGTCATTTTTTAGTCGTTCCCGTAGATGCTGTTCATATTTTTTTCCCATCGTAATATCTGTTCTTGCTGATATAAATTTATAAGGTTTTCCCTGATCATCTAAGAAGGGATAGATCGCGGTCTTTACCCAATAAAAAGTTCCATCTTTTCTGCGGTTTTTGATTTCCCCTTCCCAGACTGAACCGCTCTTTATCGTGTCCCATAAGTCTTTATAAAACGCTTTGCTATGATAGCCGGATTTTAAGACATTATGGTTTTTTCCAATTAATTCAGACCGAGTATATTGCGAGATTTTACAGAATGTATCGTTAACATCAATAATGGTCCCATCTCCATCTGTCACCGCTAAAATAGAAGAATCATTCAAGACCATTGCATAGTCTTCCAACTGCTGTAAATACCTCAAAGTTTCACAGTTAAGCTCTAATTTCTCTATGTTTTGTTTTACTTTTTCAAAAATTGTGAGTAAACCTTGTTCACACCCGATATTATTACTCACAGATCCTCCCCCTCAAAGCCGCATGGGATGCTTAGCTTACACCTAATTCTAAATACCTATAAAAGTAAAATGTTAACATTGGTGAAAGCTACATTTACCCTATAGGCTATCATCATTAAACCCAGGCTACTATTCTATTGTAATTGACTTCTCTTGATAATAACAGCGATTTTTTGTCATTGATACTCAACAAGTATTAAAATTGTTAGTAGTTGTTCGCTATTAACCTTTATCGTACTATAGTACCATTTCATTTTTAAATAAAAAACATTTTCCCTTTTCTTTAAAGGATTAAACCTAAATATTAAAAATAATAAAAAAGGCTGACTCCATCTTGAGCCAGCCTTCACTTTAACTTATTTCCCACGTTGTTCAACGATTTGTTTTAGTTCACTTACAAAATCAACTAGTGGAACGGAAGTAGACTTCTGTTCACCGTATTTACGTACATTTACAGCTTCATTCTCAATTTCTTGATCACCTAGAACGAGCATGTAAGGAATTTTTTGAATTTGAGCTTCACGGATTTTATATCCGATTTTTTCATCACGTTCATCGATTTCTACACGGATACCTTCTGCCTGCAAGGCTTCAGTTACACGCTTTGCATACTCTAAGTGAACGTCAGGAGATACTGGGATCACTTGAACTTGAACTGGAGCAAGCCAAGTCGGGAACGCTCCTTTATACTCTTCAATTAAAAAGGCAACAAAACGTTCCATCGTTGAAACGACGCCACGGTGAATAACGACAGGGCGATGAGGTTTACCATCTTCACCGACATATGTTAGATCAAAACGCTCCGGAAGCAAGAAATCCAGTTGAACCGTAGATAACGTCTCATCTTTCCCTAATGCTGTTCTCACTTGAACATCTAACTTCGGTCCGTAAAACGCTGCTTCTCCTTCAGCCTCAAAGTACTCCACATCTAATTCATCCATCGCATCTTTTAACATTCCTTGAGCTTTGTTCCACATTTCATCATCGTCAAAGTATTTTTCTTTATCTTCAGGATCTCTGTACGATAATCGGAATGAATAATTGTTCAGTCCGAAATCTTTATAAACCTCTTGGATTAGGCGAACAACTCGAATGAATTCGTCTTTTATTTGATCTGGACGACAGAAAATATGCGCATCGTTTAACGTCATTCCACGAACTCGTTGCAGCCCTGTAACCGCACCGCTCATCTCATAACGATGCATCGTTCCAAGCTCAGCAATTCGAATAGGCAATTTGCGATAACTATGAATATCGTGCTTATACACCATCATATGGTGAGGACAGTTCATTGGACGAAGCACAAGCTCTTCATTATCCATTTCCATCACAGGGAACATACTGTCGCGATAATGATCCCAGTGACCTGAAGTTTTATATAGTTCTGAACTACCGAGTACTGGTGTATAAACGTGGTCATAACCTAAGCGAACTTCCTTGTCGACGATATATCTTTCAATCAGACGACGAATTGTCGCGCCTTTCGGAAGCCATAACGGCAAGCCTTGTCCTACTTTTTGTGAGTTCGTAAATAAACTTAGCTCTTTACCTAATTTACGATGATCACGTTCTTTTGCTTCTTCTAGCAAGCGTAAGTGTTCGTCTAGATCTGCTTTTTTGAAGAACGCTGTACCGTAAATACGTTGAAGCATTTTGTTTTTACTATCACCGCGCCAGTATGCACCGGCAATGCTTAACAATTTAAACTCTTTTATTTTCCCAGTCGATGGAACGTGAACCCCACGACAAAGGTCAAAGAATTCACCTTGCTCATAAATCGTTACTTTTTCTTCCGCAGGAATTGCTTCGATCAGTTCAAGTTTCAGCTGGTCGTCAATTTCTTTATAACGAGCTACAGCTTCATCTCGGCTCACTTCTACACGATTAATGTCTAGGTTCTCATTGACGATTTTCTTCATTTCTTTCTCGATTTTCGGCAAGTCTTCAGCCGTAATCGGTGTTTCGCTGTCAATATCATAATAAAATCCGTTTTCAATAACAGGACCTACACCAAGCTTCACGTTACCGAAGAGCCGCTTAACAGCTTGAGCTAATAAGTGAGCAGTACTATGGCGCATGACTTCTAATGCGTCGACCGAGTCTTGAGTCACGATTTCTATTTTTCCATCTGTATGAAGAGTTGTACGTAAATCGACTAACTCACCATTAAATTTACCTGCAATTGATTTTTTCTTTAGTCCTGGACTAATGGAAGCTGCAATATCTTCTGTTGATGTTCCCGCAGGAAACTCCTTTACAGCACCATCAGGAAATGTAATTTGCAATACATCAGACATCTTACTCACTCCTATTTTTTCTTTTTGAAAACATAAAAAAACACCCATCCCAAAAAGGGACGAGTGTTAGTCTCGTGGTTCCACCCTTGTTTCTATAATTGCAAAAATCAAATTCACTAAACACTTATGGCCAACATAAGGTGCAATTATAGCTCAATTCTACAGAATAACGGTCTGGAGCCGTTAGCAGATACTTCAATTTCCCTGCTAATGTTCAAAGGTGGTAAGTCGACATTCCGTGTTAGGTAGTTCTCAGCAATTCTACCTTCTCTGGAAACCGTAAACGAAGACTCATGTCCTTATCATTACATCACACATCATTAAATTTGATATGTAAGTAATTATATGAATTGCTTAAAAGAAAATCAAGCTTTCGTTTAAAATACTATGAACTTTTTTACGTTACTCGATGAAATACACCTAAAGGATAAATGACAGCTCTTTCTTCAAAGATGGTTTGTAGTGTATAAATAATTCCCTGGTCTACGTCATCAGTGTAAATATGGAGTGATTCCGGATTAATACTAACGAGTGGCGATATTACCATCTCGTCGATGTCTAAGTCTCCCTCAAAAACTAAGGTCTCTTCAAGGAACAGCTCTTTTTCCTCTCTGCTAATCTCTTTAAATGCACCATCGTAAAAAGAAAATTCTCCATCATGTACAAGATGAATCTCTTTCATTTTCTTTGGAGCAGTCTTTAGGAAATAGCGAAGGCTTTCCACAATGTTTTGATACTCTTGTTCTAGTAAGTACTCATCTATGGCAATTTCAACACAATCAATTAAAATTTCACCATAATCTTTCAAACGAAATGTTAAAAATGGTTCATAGTAGAATGTAGTATGTTTGTCAATGCCTTTTGCAAAGGCTTCATATAAATAATTTTCGCGCTCATAGAAACAATGAATAGCTGGTATATCTTCTCGATCTCCGTTTATGATTTCACAAGCTATACTTAGTATTTGTTCTTGCTCTTCGGGATCATTAAAATAAAACATTTGATCAATAATTTCTAGTAACCAATCTTCTTCTTTCGTTTCAATCACATGCTGAGCAAGAACAGATGCTAATAAAGGATGAAACGAATCATAGAAGTTGATTTCATCGTCTTCATATTGGATGTATATCGTCGTACCTTCTTCACCCTCTTCTATGTCTAACGTTACTTGTAAACCTAACTGAGTATATTTAGACATATACCGGGTAAGTTGATTATAGACTTGTTGGCAATCTTGCTGAGATTCAAATTGAATAGCAATCAATGGTAAATCCCCCTTAACCGATGAATTAACAATTTATTGTACCGTCTCCCGGTTGTAAGCCTTCGTGCATGACAAATCATTCTAATTCATTCCTATGACAAGCTATAAAAAAAAGAACTAAAAAATACGCTTATTTGTTATAAAAACAAATAAGCGTACGATATATGTTCTTTATCTGTCATAACTGCTGACAATCATTTGTGCTAAAGATTTATAAAACTCTTTGGATTCCTCATCAACTGAATCGTCATCATGTTCAGTAAGTTCAATTAAACAATGGTCACATTCAAAGGTTGCATACGTTCGATGCCCATCCATCTCCAATGGAACATTCTCCTCCTTTCAATTTTATTATTAATATAATTCTCTTATTAGTCTATTTTTATTTTGTTACTGCATACGCCTCGGGCATTTTAGATACAGTAAGGTTAAGACGCCGTAGATGTTTTCGGATTCCACTACGTTCCCACGTTTTAAAAATAGGTACTTTTAGTACTTCCTTCGGATAAAATATCCCAATGTTTGTTAATTCTTCAAAGCTTAATCCTTGCCGAGCATAATAATCGATCATTTCATCGCGCTTATCAATCACTTCTAAAAATCGCTGCATTTCAACTTGGAATTCTTGTTTCGTAAATAAGCCTTTTTGGTGCCCGGTTATAAAGGTATCTACATCAAGAGTCAACAGGCGTTTTCCAGACTCAATAAAGTCCTCAATACTTCCATCGGTACCGTTATACCATGGCCCAAATGTTGTCATATCATAATCGCCAACATAGACTACCCCCAAGTCTGGGAAATAAGGCGAAGATAAACCAGCTGTGTGTCCTGGTGTGTGTAAGAGGACCGTTTTCACTCCCCCAAAGGAATATTCGACTTCATATTGATACGTTCCCGAAATTTGCTGTAAATTGTTTACCCATTCCTGAGGCAGTTGTTTTTTCCACTGCTCAATTCCAGCCTCTCCCCATTCTTCATATATCCCATTAGCTTTTGCAATCCCTTCAATTGATCTTGCTGTGTTAAACTCAAGTGGATTTATCCACTTTTGGGCTTTTGGGAAAAGATGATTATATTGAGTATGATCTGGATGATAATGAGTATTTACTATTAATTCAATACCAAACTGGTCGTTAATCTCTAAAAGAGTTTTAGGATCTGCTCCACAATCGATTAACACTTTTTCAGGACAATCAATAAATATATTTCTAGAATAAGGTACTTTGCTGTTATTTTTACCTTCTAAGATCAT
Organism: Alkalihalobacterium sp. TH-98; assembly: GCF_057473385.1. Taxonomy (NCBI): domain Bacteria; kingdom Bacillati; phylum Bacillota; class Bacilli; order Caryophanales; family Bacillaceae; genus Alkalihalobacterium; species Alkalihalobacterium sp. TH-98. The sequence goes on from NZ_JBYCKM010000054.1 coordinate 18,475, forward strand.
CAGTGGCCCAATACGCTTCATTTCTTTCACCTCTTAGAGTGTTATGTTATTAGTTCCAGTACAAGTAAGCATTTTTAAAGGCTTTTCTTGTAAACTATGAGAAAACGTGTCATTTCGAGTGAATGTTCATTCATTATATCACATTATTTTGAAATTTTTAACTAATCTGCAATCATTATAAGAAAAGTGCAAGTGCCTGATGTTGACTTATCATAAGGAGGTGAGCGAAGTCTCGCTAGTCGCTGAATTTAGACATCTTCGAAATGTTTGAATCTGCTTAAAAAAAAGGAGCTGGCCTCTTAAGCCACCCCCTCTCTTATCATCGTTTTCAATTAGTTTTGCATTACAAAATCTTTTTCTGTTTTTTCATCGTTATCAAATACGCGTAAAATATTATATTTAGTATTACGTTGCGCTGGGATTTTACCCGCTTCTCGTATTAATTCTAAAATCTGATTTGTATTGACTTTATGGGTTGTCCCTGCAGCAGATACAACATTTTCTTCCATCATCGTACTGCCGAAGTCATTACAACCGTAAGATAACGACTGTTTTCCTACTTCCGGCCCCATCGTTACCCATGACGATTGGAAGTTCGCAATATTATCTAAGAAGATACGCGAGATTGCGACATTTTTTAAATATCCACGCGGTGAAATTTTTTCACCTTTTAAATTGGTGTTATCGGGTTGGAATGTCCAGGAAATAAACGCTAGGAAACAATCTGCTTCATCTTGTGCATCACGGACCCGTTGAAGGTGAAGTGCACGTTCTTCAATCGTTTCCCCTAAACCGATAACCATTGTTGCGGTACCGTGCATGCCAACTTTCTTAACGGTTTTCATACATTCGATCCACTCTTGCCACGTATCTTTAATTCTGCTTACACGTCTGCGAGTCTCCTCAGTTAAAATCTCAGCACCGCCACCCGGTACGGAATCTAAGCCAGCTTCTTTTAATTGAATAAGAACTTCTTCTAAAGAAAGGCCCGAAACTTCAGCCATTTTGTAAATTTCAGCAGGTGAAAAAGAGTGCATTGTAATATCAAAACGCTCTTTTATCTTCTTTAATAGATCTGTGTAATATGAAAAAGGTAGATCCGGATTCGTCCCACCTTGCATTAAAATTTCCGTTCCACCGACATCAACAGTTTCTTGAATTTTCTTTAGCACTTCCTCATCTTCAAGAACATAGCCTTCTGCATGCCCAGGTGGTCTGTAAAATGCACAAAAACGACAATACGTATCACAGAAATTTGTATAATTCACGTTCCTACCGATAACAAAAGTCGTCACTGGTTCTGGGTGCCATTTTTTCATAATGGTATTTGCTGCTTCACCCATCTTTTCTACTTCATCACTTTTATAAAGCTCTATGCAGTCTTCTAATGAAATTCGTTCCCCGTTCACTGCACGCTCTAGAATGTGGTCAATGCTCATTTGTTTTATAACCCCCAACTTTATCAACTAGTATTATACTATCATAGATTATTAAAAAATGCCCATTCCAATAAAGACTAATTCTGTCCTCTTCTATTGGAGCCATCAACATAAACCGGTCTAGTATAATGACGAATCCTCTCCATAATTCGTTTCGCCTTTAACTGTTCAAATCCACCACGATCCGAGTAAGATAGGTGTTCTTCCAATTCTTCAAAATCGAAATTTGATGTGAATAAGGTTGGGAGCTTTTCAAGCATTCGATATTGGAGGATAACGCCTAAAACATCATCACGTATCCAGCTGGACAGACTTTCTGCACCGATATCATCTAAAATAAGCACCCCGGCATTTTTTACTCGTTCTAGCTTTTCATTTAATGTGCCGTCACCAATTGATTGCTTCATTTCCCTAAAGAAGTCCGGAGTATAAACGAGCATCGTTTCAATTCCGCGGTCTGCTAAGGCATTTGCCACAGCACCCATAATATACGTTTTACCGACACCAAATTTCCCATATAAATAAAGACCCATTGTATGGTTGCCTGGGTCAGCTTCCATGACAAATTCTAATGCTGCAGCAGTCGCAGCCATTCGCAACTCTTCTTTTTGGTCAATGTTTTCAAACCTTGCTTCAAGGATATCTTTAGGTATATATAAACTTTTTATAAGAGATTGTTGTTGTTTTTGTCGATCTTTTTTAAGTTTAACTTCACAAATCTCAAAGCGAATATCCACATAATTTCTTTCTATCGCTAGGCGAGGTTTGTATCCTTGCATTAAGTTAGAACATTTTTCAAGTCCCGGACAGTTATTACACGTATTCAGCTCTTTTCTATATTGATCTAACTTTGGCAAACTCCTCTCAAGCATTTCAAGAGAAACTTGAGGGTTCTTTTTAATAAACTCATTAATAATTGGATCGGTAAAAATCTCATGCTTCATCTTTTCGTATTGCTTTAAAAACTTTTCCCCGCTCATCATTTTTTGAAGGGAGGATTGAATGGATTCCATCTAATCTTCCTCCTTTAGCGCTCTATTTTGCTTTAGTTGCTCCATCATTTTATTAAACCTTTCTTTTTCCTGAGCAACTTTAGGGTCTTGACTATTATGATCTGAAGTCGCCGCTGCAGACTTTTCTTCTTGTTCTTTTAAAAGCCATTTCGGTAATTTCTCTTTGCGTACAGACGATTTTTTCGGTCGGCCTTTAGCAACTGGGGTTTCATTTTTACCTTGTTGGTACGCTGTATTTTTTTGATACTCAACTCTGGCTAATTCCATTGCTTCTTTTACGGTTTTTATATTTTTTCTGGACCAATGCCCAGCAATTTTATCAATTAAAGCTTTGGTCAGCTTCATATCATTACGAATTAAAACAGAATCAATCAGTACGTTTACAACACCAGGCATTAACTGATAGTCGAGAAGTAAGCTTTCGATAATTTTTGCATCAGCTAAAGGAACTTTCGCACCATCTGATCGGCTCTCAAGTAAATCTAACGGCGATGTTGTTTCATACAGTGATATCATTTTTTCCTCTTCAGTTTGTGGAACTTTGCCACTCATTTCACGATGTTCTAATGGATGTGTCTTTAATCCCAGGGTAGGAGGCTCATTTCCATACTCTATTTTATACCATTCTTGCGCTCGTTTTCTTAATTCCTCTACACTCAATTCATCATCATGAAGAAGAGCTTGCTGAATTAACCGACTCATCTCTAACGGTTCAATTCGATAAACGAAAGCAAGACGAATAATGACTTTTTTAACCTCTACTGTCAGTAACTTTTTTGCATTACTAAACGACCCTAAGTCAGATTCTAACAATTGAAAGTCGAATGAGCGATCCGCAAACAACAGGTCTTGCTCTTGTCCTCTTTGAACGACTTCTTTGTTTGGGTCTATTTCTAAGGCCTCAATCAACTCTGTTTGGTGATGAGTAGCAATTTCTGAATGTGATAAAGAAGTGAATACTTCATCAAACGCGTACGTTACTTCTTCGTACCCTTCTTCATCTAATTTGTCGATTAAAAACCGCTCCCTAATTTGTCGATATTTCGTCTTCCCTAATCGATTATATAGATAAACACTTAAAACGTCATTTGTAAAAAATGCCTGTGGTGACATCGGGGGCTGAAGCTCATATAGATAAGTGGAGTAATCATCCTTTTTTTTCTTGTACGTTTTTAGTAAACCGATCGCTTCTAACTTTTTTCTTTCTTGAAAAAGTTGCGGTAACGGCAAATCCATACTAATCATTAACTGACGATGTGTAGTCTCTTCACTCCAGTAAATATCATCTTCCAGCTCACTCCACAATGTCATGTACAAGCTGTATGCTACTGCACCAATTAGAGGTTGATATAATAATATGAGTACTCTTTGATCTTGAACCGTTAATTGGTCTTTCGCTCGAATCATTAAACGGTCAACTGGCAAAAGCTCTTTCCAATGCCATTCCATCTATACCACCTATCCTTACTTCAATCTAATCTATAAAGTGAAACTTTTTCAGTGTTTCTTCATCCTCCACTGAAAATTAGTTGAACCAATCGGGTTGTTACTGGCGCTCGCTTGTCTCCCACTTAGCCTTTTTCGCTTCCTCAAAGGCTTGAAGTGGGCGTCTTAGCGCCAGTTAAACGGGATAAAAGTGAAAAAGAGCTCTCAGCAGACTGCTTAAAGCTCATTTATTTCTTAGTCGTATTTCGATCAATTAGATCTTTTAGTTCATCAATAAAAACATTTATATCCTTAAATTGACGGTAAACGGATGCGAAGCGGACATAGGCAACATCATCTACACCTGCTAATATTTCCATTACTAACTCACCGACAACTCGGCTCTCAACTTCATTCATCCCTTTGCTTCGAAGCTCACGTTCAACCTTCGTCACAATTTCATTGAGCTGTTCAAGCGAAACTGGTCGTTTTTCACAGGCGCGAATAAGCCCTCTTAAAATCTTTTCACGGCTAAACTCTTGTCTTGTACCATCTTTTTTAACAATAATAATTGGATGCTCTTCAACAGTTTCAAACGTAGTAAACCGATAATTGCAAGATTCACACTCTCTTCGCCTACGTATCGATTTCCCTTCATGACTAGGTCTCGAATCCAGAACTTTAGTTCCATTGTATTCACATGCTGGACAACGCATTCAGTATCAACTCCACTTTGTCTTGCATTTGGCGTAACGAACAAAATATACTACTTTAATAATAAATAAAAACTCGAAAAATGACAAGAAATCGTTCACTGATCCGATTAGAAAAAAACTCTCTATAGGGAAATGGAGAAAATCAATGGGAATTAATAATGTTTTTTTACTATTCAGTAGAGCTAGAGCAACATCTTTAAGCACTCTTCAGTGCCTTGTCAAAAAATCAAAAAGAGATGGTTTTTCCACCACCTCTTTTTTACGCATCACAATGCTTTACTTTTCAATTTCTCAACTTTGATAGGACCCATTCCTCTTGGCACTTCAATAATTTCACTTGTTGTTGCCTGCAGTGCTTTAGATATATAATCTGAAGCTACATTCGGGTCAATTCGATCACCGCATGTGTAAACATCAATACTAGCATATCCATGTTCCGGAAAGCTGTGGATTGTTAAATGTGATTCTGAAATAATTACAACTCCACTAACACCGTGTGGGGCAAACTTGTGAAAGGCAACTTCACGGACCTCTGCTCCCGACTCCAATGCAGCGTCAACGAATACTCTCTCAATAAAATTCATATCATTCAACTTCTCTACGTTACATCCCCATAATTCAGCAATTATGTGACGACCCATAGTATCCATAAGTTGAATCCCCCTTTTCAAAAAAATGTCATGCCTTCTCAAGCATGTAGGAATGTTAAGGTACCACAGGGGAAGTATCACTTTATTGTTAACCCACTTTCATTCGTATATACCCTTCCGGAAAGAAACAAAATAAGCTGACCTGAGGAAACACAGGTCAGCCAAAATTTTTACCTACTAATTAGATTAGATTAAACGTGAAGTTTTGCATCGTTTACAATTTTCTCGGCAACAAGGTTAACAAGGTCTACAACACGACAAGAGTAACCCCACTCATTATCATACCAAGCTAAAACTTTTAACTGGCGGTCTCCTAATACCATTGTCGATAAGCCATCAATAATAGATGAATTTTCATTACCGTTAAAGTCTATAGAAACAAGCGGCTCATCAGTGAAACCTAAGATACCTTTTAACTCATTGTTCGCAGCATTTCTTAATACTTCATTTACTTCTTCTACCGTTACATCTTTCTTAACTTGAACAACAAAGTCAACTAAAGAAACGTTAGGTGTTGGTACTCGTAATGCCATACCGTTTAATTTTCCGTTCAGGTTTGGTAAAACTTTCGCAATTGCTTTAGCTGCTCCAGTAGATGTTGGAATAATCGATTGAGCGCATGCACGAGCTCTTCGTAAATCTTTGTGTGGATTGTCAATATTCTTTTGGTCGTTTGTATAAGAATGAACAGTTGTCATCATTCCTGTTTCAATTCCAAATGCTTCATCTATAACTTTAGCAACAGGTGCAAGACAGTTTGTTGTACAAGATGCATTTGAAATCACATCGTGCTTTTCATGAATGTAATCGTCATCATTTACACCTACAACTACTGTAACATCCTCATCTTTACCTGGTGCAGTAATTACTACTTTCTTTGCTCCAGCTTCAATGTGGTAACCAGCCGTCTCTTTTGATTTGAATTTACCCGTTGCTTCAACAACGATATCTACATTCATTTCTTTCCATGGTAATTGTTTTGGATCACGTGATTGTAAAAGCTTAACGACTTTACCGTTTACGATTAGTTCGTTATCCCCCGCTTCTACTTCCGCTTGGAATGGTCCGTGGATACTGTCATATTTTACTAAATGAGCTAATGTTTCCGCAGGGTAACTTGCATTTACCGCTACAACATCTAATTTATCGTCAAGAATTGCTTTTCTGAACACCATTCTCCCAATTCTTCCAAACCCATTAATCGCCACTTTAACCTTCATCATAATTAGATCCTCCCCATTTATATATGCTATACTAAATGTCCTCTGATATGAAATAGTATAACATATAATATGCATTAAGAACTAATAATTTTATAAAAAGATAATAAATAAAAATAATTAGGCAATTCAATTAATTCATTGAATATCGCTTCTGATTTGTCATTGATTACTGTATAGCGTTAATACCTTTACTTGCGACTACTCCACTTTGGTCAAGGCGCTGTTAATATAAATGAAAAAACACTAGGATATTAAGATATCTTAGTGTTTTCCTATTCACTCATCTTTTCTTAGATCACCAAAATTGATGAAAAAGTATAACTCAATGGTTTATTATTTGCCATTTCGTTAATATTTGTGTCAATTGCTCTTTTGTATCTTCGATGGTTCCGTTATTATTGATGACTTCATCCGCTAACTTGATTTTATCCTTTAACGGCATTTGGGATTGGATACGACTCAGTGCTTCTTTTCTAGAAGACTGATCTCGCGCCATCAACCTCTCTAACTGAACTTGTTCTTCCACATAGACCAACAATACTTTGTCGACCATATGACGTAAATCACTTTCAAATAGTAAGGGTAAGTCATAAACAACAACAGGATGGCCATCTTTAAAAAACCGTTCTTTCGTTTCAATCATCCGCTTTCGAATTGCGGGGTGAACGATGGAATTTAATATCTTCCGTTCTTTCTCATCATTAAAAATGATCTCACCCAGTTGTTTTCGAGCAATTGTACCTTCCTCATTGAGTACCCGAGTGCCAAAATGAGAAACGATTTGTTTAAAAGCGTCTTCTCCAGGTTCGACAACTTCCCTTGCTATTACATCTGCATCAATAATGGGTATTCCTAATTTCGAAATGAAATGAGATACTGTACTTTTACCACTAGCAATTCCACCTGTTAAGCCAATAATCATCCTTTATACTCCTTTATTTATTCCCGCAGGCTTTTAATACACGAGCAACACAGAAGCTAGCCAACGCCGAGCTTCGACTGCTATTTTTCCCGGACTTTTTGAACTTCCCTTCTATCTCGCTTCAAAAAGGAGGACAAAAAGAGCCGAGAAGATCAAGGCGGCGTAGCTTTGAGTAGCACAGTGTATGCTTTTAATACACGAGCAACACAGAAGCTAGCCAACGCCGAGCTTCGACCGCTATTTTTCCCGGACTTTTTGAACTTCCTCTAAATGAGACTCCATACACCTAGTATAATCAGTAATAACCCAGGAATAAATGAAAACTTCTTCATTAGATACGAATCAGAAAACCTGAATCCACTTTTCATCCCAAACGTAACAAAGGAAGCACTCATAATCGCAACTGTAAGTGCCATCAACCAAGGTGAAAACCCAATGAGGGCTGCGCCAATTCCCGCTCCAAACGCATCTAGTGATAAAGCGACCCCTAATAAAATCGCTTCTCTTCCTGTAATTGTTCCTGATTTATCAATGTCAGCTTCCATCGGCTTTCTCAGTATTCGTATCACCAAGCCAAGCATTTTAATCTCTAAGTTGATAAGGACTTTATCATCATCCTTTTTTGGAACCTCTTCCTCTTCTTCACCTGCATTTTTTGTTGGTCGAAATACTTGATAAAGCGCCCATGCACCAATCAAGATTAAGATAATCCCCCCGAGAGCTTCTGCAAACTGAGGAGATAAGTAGCGTTGGATCCAATTCCCGAATGTCATGGCTAAAAGGATAGAAGCTGCTGAACAAAACGCAATAAATAATAAGGACTTAAACGGCAATTTCATCTTCCTAAGTCCATACGTTAGACCCACACCAAAACTATCTAAACTAACAGCTAATGCTAATAGTAGTAATGAGAAGATTTCTACCATGTAAAAAGCTCCTTCCATGACTGATACGATAGTATATGGCAGGAGCCTATCCAATGTACTTTATTTTTGGCAATTCGGACAGAAGTGCGTCCCACGTCCCCCGACTACCGTTTTTTCAATCATTGTTCCACATTTTCTACACGGCTCACCTTTTCGACCGTAAACAAACAAAAATTGCTGAAACATTCCCATTTCCCCTTGACCATTGACATATGATTTTATCGAACTTCCTCCTTGTTCAATGGCTTTTCCTAATGTTTCAATAATTTTTTCATGGAGTAATGGCAATTCTTCTTCCTTAACATCTTTGGCTAAACGCTCAGGGAGAATGCCTGCGTGAAAAAGAGCTTCATCAACGTAAATGTTTCCTAAGCCGACCACAATCTTTTGATCTAATAACGCCGTTTTTACTTTCCTGTTTGTTTTAGCCAGACCCTCTTTCAAATGTTCAATTGTAAATTCTTTAGCAAAAGGCTCTAACCCTAAGTCCATTAAAGGTAAAGAACGTTCTTCCTCTCCCTTAACGAATAAGTGCATGGTACCGAACTTACGAACATCTTGATAACGCAGCTGTGTTCCATCAGAAAAGTAGAAGATCACATGAACATGCTTATTAACCTCTTCATCTGCCTGATACATTCCGTATCGACCTTCCATTCGTAAATGGGAGACTAAGACATAATCATCTAAGACAAACTTTAGAAATTTGCCGCGTCGCCCCATTTCACGAATCGTTTGGTTTTGTAAAAGTGCTTTAAAATGTTCGGCATCATCTGGTTTCTTTATCATTTTGGGCCATCGAATTTCAATATCCGCTATCGTTTTACCAATGACTAATCGTTCTAATGTTCGTTTTACCGTTTCCACTTCTGGTAATTCTGGCATCGTTCTTACTCCTTATTTTGCGTCGTACCAACTGTCTCCGTAGGAAGAATCTACTTTTAAAGGTACATCGAGTTCAATAGCATTCTCCATCACGTCTTTGACCATTTTTTCAACCATTTCAAGTTCATCTTTTGGGACTTCTAAGATCAATTCATCATGAACCTGAAGTAATAAGCGGGTATTTAAATTTGCTTCTTCTAATTGTTCCCCTAATTGTACCATCGCCTGCTTGATAATATCTGCAGCTGTTCCTTGTATAGGAGTATTCATTGCAGTTCTTTCCGCAAAACTGCGCAAGTTAAAGTTTCGACTTGTAATTTCAGGCAGGTATCTTCGACGATGTAATAATGTCGTTACATAGCCATTTTCCCTTGCTTTTTCAATAATGCGATCCATGTAATCTTTAACTCCAGGAAAACTTTCAAAGTAGCGTTCAATAAATTGAGCTGCCTCTTTTCTCGTAATTCCTAAATTCTGTGACAAACCGTAATCACTAATGCCATAAACAATTCCGAAGTTAACAGCTTTTGCACTTCTTCTCATATTGGAGGTTACTTCATCTTCTTTAACATGAAACACATCCATTGCGGTTTTTGTATGAATGTCCATATCTTCTTTAAAAGCCGTGATTAATCCTTGATCCTGAGCAATATGAGCCAGTACCCTTAATTCAATCTGTGAGTAGTCTGCAGCAAAAATGACCCAGTCTTTCTCAGAAGCAATAAATGCTTTACGAATTTTTCTTCCTTCCTCTAAGCGAATCGGGATATTTTGTAAATTTGGTTCCGTTGAACTTAAGCGACCGGTCTGGGTTAACGCTTGATTAAAAATCGTATGGATTTTGCTCGTATCGTGATGGACGACTTTTAGTAAACCTTCAATATACGTTGAGTTCAGTTTTCCTAATTGACGGTAGTGCAATATTTTACCGATAATCTCATGTTGATCTTGTAGTTTTTCAAGAACATCGGCTGAGGTGGAGTAACCCGTCTTTGTTTTTTTTATCGGCGGGAGGTTTAGCTTCTCAAACAGAATTTCACCTAATTGCTTGGGCGAATTAATATTAAATGAAACTCCGGCTAATTCATGAATTTCCTTTTCTAATAAAGCTAGTTGCTCTCCTAATTCTTGCCCCATCGCTTTTAACTGTTGTTCATCGACTTTTACACCGGTAATTTCCATCTTTGCTAAAACAAGAGTTAATGGCATTTCTAATTCACTAAACAATTCATATTGCTCATTCTTCTTTAATTCATTTTCAAGCTCTTCTTTTAATGTATATACAACGTGTGCTTTTTTAATGAGATGCTTCTCTAAAATGTCTCTTTCAGGAACTTTACGTTTTGCTCCTTTTCCATAAACGGTTTCATCAAACTCAACTAGTTGTTTGCCCCGCTCTTTTGTGACATCAGCTAACTCGTACGAAGAGCTTGAAGGATTCAGTAAGTATGATGCTAAAAGGATATCAAAGGCCACACCATTCAGCTCAATACCTTTCCACCCTAAAGCAACAACAGCTCGTTTCGTATCAGCTAACCATTTTTTCTTGGTTGAGTCTTTAGCCCAATCAATAAAGACATCCGATTGGCTTGCCACTTCTGTTGGAATGAAGTATTTACCACTTTCATTAACAATCGTAAAACCGAGTACATCTGCTTGGTGATAGTTTTCCGAAATGACTTCGACAATGAGTGCAGACGGACTTTGAAGGATTTCCTCTGTTACTTCATCTATGACACCATACTCAATGTCCTCATCTTTTAGGGTAGTTTCTTCCGTTTCCCCGATATCTAATTTATTTAATAATGTATTAAAGTCTAGCTCTTTAAATAGCGCAACTACTTTCTCTTTATCATATTCTTCAAATGTAAAAGAATTTAAACTGCGATCAATAGGGACATCACTAAAAATGGTTGCTAGCTTTTTACTCATAAGAGCCTGCTCTTTATTTTCCTCGAGTCGTTCTTTCATTTTCTTACCGGATATTTTATCGATAGAATCAAGAACGTTCTCAACCGTTTCGTACTCTTTCAAAAGTTTTAACGCTGTTTTTTCTCCGATCCCAGGAACACCAGGTATGTTATCGGAACTATCTCCCATGAGGCCTTTCATATCAATAATTTGTAACGGCGTAATTCCATATTTATCTGCTATCGCTTGTTCATCATATGTATCTACATTAGTAATCCCTTTTCGAGATAACGTCACCTTTACTTTAGGGGATACTAATTGAAGTAAATCTTTATCTCCCGAATAAACACTTACCGTCCAGTCTTCTTTTTCAGCTTGTTTAGCAAGTGTACCGATAATATCATCTGCTTCATAATTCTCAATTTCATATCTTGAAATTTGAAATGCATCTAACACCTCTCGTATGAGCGGGAATTGTTCCGACAATTCTCCAGGTGTTTTTTGACGGCCGCTTTTATACTCTCCATAGGTTTCATGCCGGAACGTCGTTTTGCCTGCATCAAACGCAACGACCATATGAGTTGGTTTTTCTTCTTCGATAATTTTAAGCAACATCATCGTAAAGCCATAGACGGCATTCGTATAAACTCCTTTATCATTGTTCAATAAAGGAAGTGCAAAAAACGCGCGGTAAGCAATACTGTTTCCATCTACAAGAACTAATTTATTCATAAGAGCACTCCTCTCAATTTCCATACTTAATTTTCATTTTAGCACAACCGTCTGGCGTTTAGAAAATATCGGGAATTACGTCAGTTCGTATGTATGTAAGACAAATAAAGACACTTTACAGAAGCAAAGTGTCTTTACCATTTATTAATTAGTATAGCCCATCAAAATACGAGCATATGGCGAGTCAGCCGGAAGGACAATAACAGTTTCATCTTGAATAGTTTTTTCATACGATTGAAGGGTGCGATATAAGTTATAGAATTCTGTGTCACGTCCAAAAGATTCATTGTAGATACGGGCAGCTTCAGCTTCACCTTCACCAATGATTTCATTCGCATCAGCTGTTGCCTTCGCTACGATTTCTTGTACTTCACGGTCAGTATTTGCACGAATACGGTTCGCTTCTGCATCACCTTGCGATAAATAATCTTGAGCTGTTGATTGACGCTCAGAGATCATTCGACGGAAGATCGCCTGCTCGTTCTCTTCAGGTAAATCTGTACGTTTCATACGAATATCCGTTAATTGAATTCCGTAATTATCTCTTGCTAATAACTCATTTACACGGTCGCGGACACGTTCATTAAAACTTCCACGGTTAGATGCTTCGTCATTAATGATTTCGTCATAATCGAGTTGCCCTAATTCTGCACGGATAACAGAGAAAATAAAGTTACCCATAATCGACTCAGCATTTTGAATGGACCTCGCATTAGAAATCATATCTCGCGGGTCGTCAACACTCCATACCGCATACGTATCGACAAGCATACGTTTTTTATCTCTTGTATTAATTTCTGCTGGTGTAATGTCATAAACCATTTGATATTTCGGTAATGTTGTCACCGACTGAATGAATGGGATTTTATAACTTAAACCTGGTTCACTTTCAATTCTTACAACTTCACCAAATTGACGTACAACCTTATATTCGCCTTGTTCAACGATGAATAGGTTAGAAAGGATGGTTGCAACTACGGCGACAACGATAACTAATGAAACTCCGACACGTGTATATTTTTTCCACTCTTCGGTTGGGCGGCGTTCCTCTAAATCTACAATATTATTATCACTCATTAGTTGTTCCCCCCTTCACTAGATTGATTTGCACGGCGTTCAATAGGTCGGATCGGCAGGTAACTTACCGTATCATTGTTATTATCCATAATGTAAATATCTGTTCCTGGTAATACTTCTTCTAGTGTTTCTAGAACTAGACGCTGTCTTGTAACTTCTGGATTAATTAAATACTCCTCATAAAGAGCGTTAAATCTTGCAACATCCCCGCGGGCACGTTCCATACGTTCTGCTTTTGTACCTTCTGCTCGGGAAATGATTGCATCTTGCTCCCCTTTTGCTTCATTAATTAACTGGTTACGATATTTATTGGCTTCATTAATTTTTGTTAATCGTTCCTCACGAGCATCTGTAACTTCTGTAAATGCACGTCTTACTTCCTCGTTTGGTAATTCAACGTTTTGAAGTTTAACATCCATTACAGTAATTCCTACTTTATAAGTCTCCATATAAGACAGTAGATTTTCTCTAACTTTTGCTTCGATTTCTGGTCGTTCGTCTGTCAAGATAGCATCGATTCTCGAACTTCCAATTACCCCTCTTAATGAAGCGGATGCCGCATTAAATAAGATTTGTTCAGGATTATCTGCATTAAATAAATACTCTTCTGGATCGGTAATTCTCCACTGAACGATCAGATCAGCTAAAACGATGTTTTCATCACCCGTAATCATCTTGGCTTCATCTGTATAGTTTAGTTCTCCATTTCGTTCTTCAAAGCCTACACGAAGGTTATTTGTCGTTCTTGATAAGATCTCAACTCGCTGAATAGGCCAAGGCATTTTAAATTTTAGACCTGGTTCAGCTATTGTTTCTTCAACTTTACCAAACGTAATTAATGCTGCTTGGTCTGTCTCGTCTACAATATACCAACCTGTCGCTATAAATAAAGCTAAAATTCCTATTCCGACTGCAGATAAAAAACCTACAATCAATTGCTTAATTGTGACCATTTCATCCCCTCTTTCTATTTCACATCATATTTTAGAAAGTTACACTTTCTTTCTCTTAACTATTACGAAACACTTAAGAAAAAGTTTCATACTATTATTATAGTATATAAGCTTACAAGAATATAGGATAAATAACATACTCCCATTGATTTAACAAAGTTACAATTTATGGAGTTAGAAATGGCAAGGCAGAAGGTACTTGTTTATCGGCGACAAGCGCTGGAGGCTAACATTGGCAGTTTCGGTTGATATTTATGAAGGTTCTCTGTTAAGCGGACTGAGAGGACGCTATTTTAACAAAAATCACCTTATTTATGTATTTAGGGGACTGAGAGGCCCCTATTTTCTTAGATTTATTAAAAAACAACACGAAAAATTGTAAACAAGAGCCTCTGAGTCCTTTAAATTAAAAAAGGAGCAATTTTTACAGAAATAAGGGCCTGTGAGTCCGCTAATTTCTTGACATAAATACACTGAAGCTATACATACAAAAATGGATGCGATCGCTTAAAGTGTATAGGCTGGAGCCCTCTTCTTATGAGGTAAAGGGTATACGGCAACCATAGTTACAGGCACCCGCTTTGAAAAAGAGGGATATCTGCGCAAAAAAAAGGACAAAAGCTAAGGGGAAGCTTTTGTCCTAACAAGGGGATGTAAAACAACTTCCGTAAACTGCATGAAGGGATGAGCTAAACATCCAGTTTACAGGCATTGATGAAACCGTTCGAGTTAATTATATCTTTCAACCGTAAATTTGGAATGAAGGAAATGTTAATCTTTTGTAAATATTTCTACTTAACATCTCCATCTATTTCATTTTTTATGGCTTGACTTTATGGTCTAAAAAAAGCCATGTTCAGCTTTCACTTCTTTATTAAATGTAATCAAAAATAGTGTACCTTTACCTACATGACTTTCCACATCAATTTTACCATGGTGTGCTTCTACTAAATGTTTTACAATTGCAAGCCCTAATCCTGTTCCACCTGAGTTACGACTCCTTGCGCGATCCACTCGATAAAATCGCTCAAAAATACGAGGTAATTCACTTTCACTAATCCCGATCCCTGTATCTTTTACCTTCAAGACAACTTCTTCACCTTGTTGCTCCACTTCAACGAACACTTCACCGCTTGCTGGAGTATACGTAATACTGTTGCTAACAAGATTTATAACGATCTGCTTTATTCGTACAGGGTCGCCATCTATAACCGTGTCCCCACTACTTTTAATATTCAATTGAATATCTTTTTCTGCAGCTTTTCGACTTAATAGAGTATGAACATCTTCTACAATATCCGATATGTTCGTTTTCTGCCAATTTAATTTGAAATATTGCTGCTCAATTCTCGAGAGCTCTAGGAGATCATGAATTAAGTTTTGCAACCTCTCACTCTCTTTCCAAATAATCGTTAAGAATTGTTCGCGCAGCTTTTGTTCTTCCATCGCTCCATCTAAAAGCGTTTCAGTAAATCCTCGAATAGAGGTCACTGGTGTCTTCAATTCATGAGAGACATTGGCAACAAAGTCTTTCCTCACTTGCTCTAATTTCTTTAATTCAGTGATATCATGGAAGACAAGAGCAATCCCGCGGAGCTTTTCATCCTCTCCAATAATAGGCGCTCCATATACATCGAAGTGCCGTACTTCTAAGTGAATGGGTAATTTAATTTGTTTTCTTTGTTTTTGTTCCGTCATAAAAATATCTTGTACAATTTTGATAATTTCCTTATGCAATATTGCTTCATGATACAAGCGGTTTAACCATAAATCCGTATCTTCTTGGAAAATATCTTTACACGACCGATTAATAAGCGAAATATCTCCTCGTGGATTAATAAAGATCAAACCACTTCCCATATTCTCGATCAATGTTTCCATTCTCTCTTGTTGAATTTGATGTCTTCTAGTAATTTGGTCCAAGTTATAAGCTAATACATTAATAGAACGGCTTAGTTGACCAACTTCATCATGACTACCTTCTATTGTTCGAGCCTTATAATTTCCTTCAGCAAGAGAGTTTGCCACTTTCGTCGCTGCTTCAATTGGACGAATCATTTGGTTTGCTATTCGATACGAAACGGAAACAATAACAAAAAACGCTAAAGAGAAACTAAAAATTAGAAGACCCCAGATTTTTTGGTTCATGTTATTAAGTTCTTCAAAAGGGATGCCAAGTCGCAAAAAGCCTATCGTTTCCCCCGCTTCTTCAACTGGAACTGCATAGTATAGCAGTTCTTTACCGACAGTATCACTATAGCGAATTTCATATTGAGCTTTTCCCTCAATCACAGATTGAATTTCAGGACGATAAATGTGATTATCCATTAGTTGCGGATCTGTCGCCGATTCACCAACGACTGTACCATCTGCCAAAATAATCGTTACCCTCGTGTCAAGCTTCTCACTTATTCTTAATGCTAGTTCCTGAGACTCCTCATTTTCGTTAAATCCTACTTCTAAAACACTTAATCCTGCTAATTCAGCTTCTTTCTTTAAGCGATCGGTAAGACTTTCGAAATAAAATTCCTTAAATAATTGACCAATGATTAGTCCAAGACTTGCGAGCACAATAAGCGTGACTGCAAGTAAAGAAAACACTAATCGAAAACGAAACTTACCCATTTAATTGAGGCTCCTCTAATTTATAACCTAATCCACGAATGGTCTTAATATAAATCGGTTTCTTCGTATTTGGCTCAATCTTCTCTCTTAAGTGGCTAATATGAACGTCCACGATTCGTGTGTCTCCCACAAATTCATAGTTCCAAACTGCATTTAGTAATTGGTCTCGAGTCAATACTCTTCCTTTATTACTTGCTAAATATAAAAGCAGCTCAAATTCTTTCGGTGTTAATTCCATCGGCTGACCTCTATACTGAACCTCGTAGTTTTCTGGATAGATATCGACTTCACCAACACTAATAACTGTACCTTCAGTACTGGATACCTCTTGATCACTTTGATTTTGGCCGACCCTTCTTAATATGGCCCGTACCCTTGCAACAACCTCTCTCGGACTAAAAGGCTTTGTCATGTAGTCATCGGCACCAAGCTCTAAACCTAAAACCTTATCGAACTCATCATCTTTTGCAGTTAACATCAAAATCGGTGTCATTAATTTATTTAATCGCATTTGTTTACATACATCCAATCCGTCCATTTCGGGAATCATTAAATCTAAAACGATTAAATCAAATGGCTGTGATTGAGCTAATTCAAATGCAGATGCCCCATCCATAGCTGTCACTACTTCATACCCAGCTTGTTCTAAGTTAAATTG
This sequence comes from Alkalihalobacterium sp. TH-98, assembly GCF_057473385.1. Classification (NCBI taxonomy): domain Bacteria; kingdom Bacillati; phylum Bacillota; class Bacilli; order Caryophanales; family Bacillaceae; genus Alkalihalobacterium; species Alkalihalobacterium sp. TH-98. Next base: position 35,630 of record NZ_JBYCKM010000054.1, read on the forward strand.
AAGTAACGTTACAATAGACTCTTCATCATCTACAACTAATAATCTTTGTGTCATAGCGTCCTCCGATATTAAGGTTATTTAAAATTGTAATCTTTCTTTTGATTATAGCAAACGAATGTAAATTTCATGTAAATTTGATTGAGAATTTTTTTCATTTACTCACCTAATGATGTTTTATTAACTATGTTTATCTTAATATAGTTCTTTTATAAAGGAAACACGGTGAACGCTAGTGACCAGATGTCGACTTATTAGCGAAGTCTCGCTACGTACTGGAGCTAGAAATCTTTGATCTTATACAACTTATAAAGCTAAAAAAAATGACACACGCAGCAAGACTACGTGTGTCATTCGTTAAATTCTTTTTAAGTTTAATTATTTATGCTTTCGGTAAAGCTGACATAACGTTACGAACAGACTCAACAGATTGGTCTAAAGCAGTTTTCTCTTCAGCTGTTAACTCTAATTCAATCACTTTTTCGATACCGTCTCCACCGATAATTGTGGGAACTCCTACATATAGATCGCTATATCCATATTCGCCTTCTAAGTACGCAATTGTAGGGATAATTCGTTTTTTATCTTTCAGGATGGCTTCAACCATTTGAGCTAATGAAGCTGCTGGTGCGTAGTACGCACTTCCATTTCCTAGAAGACCAACGATTTCACCGCCACCTTTACGTGTGCGTTCAACAATTGCTTCAAGACGATCTTTTGAGATAAGTTTTTCTAATGGAATTCCACCAGCATAGGAATAACGAATAAGTGGTACCATATCGTCTCCATGTCCACCTAGAACAAAACCAGTTACATCTTCCACTGATACGTTCAATTCTTGAGCAACAAATGTACGGAAACGAGCAGTATCAAGAACACCTGATTGACCTAATACGCGATTTTTCGGGAATCCTGACTCTTTGTATACTGTGTAAGTCATAGCATCAGCAGGATTAGTTAATACGATAATGTAGCATTCTGGTGAGTATTTTACAACTTCTTTAGTAACAGCCTTCATGATACCAGCGTTTGTGTTCACTAGGTCATCTCGGCTCATACCTGGCTTACGTGCAATACCTGCAGTGATAACTACAACATCAGAACCAGCAGTATCTTCATAGTTAGAAGTACCAATAATGTTAGAGTCAAGACCTTGAACTGGTGTAGACTCAAGCATGTCTAATGCTTTTCCTTTAGTTGGTCCTTCCATCTGTGGAATATCTAGAAGTACTACATCTCCTAATTCTTTTTGCGCTACCATAAGTGCAGTTGTTGCACCCGTAAAACCTCCGCCAATTACAGAAATCTTTCTGCGTTTGATTGCCATTATTCACACTCCCTTTGCGTTATTAGTGGTTGTTTGAAAAATCCAGATATTTAATCTTTCATCTCAAACAACCAGATTAAAGGTTGTTCAATAGTGTTGAACACTTTCCTTGATAAAAATCTAAACTTAAAGGGTATTAAAGGTTTTTAATAAGTTCATTTGCAAATTCAGAACACTTAACTTCAGTTGCACCTTCCATAAGGCGTGCGAAGTCATATGTTACAACTTTACTTGCAATTGTTTTTTCCATTGAACCCATGATTAAATCAGCAGCTTCAGTCCATCCAAGGTGACGAAGCATTAATTCACCAGATAGTAATACTGAAGATGGGTTAACTTTATCTAAACCTGCATATTTAGGAGCTGTACCGTGAGTAGCTTCAAAAATAGCGTGACCAGTGTCATAGTTAATGTTGGCACCTGGTGCGATACCGATACCACCAACTTGTGCAGCTAGTGCATCTGAAATGTAATCACCATTTAAGTTCATTGTTGCAACTACATCAAACTCAGCTGGTCGAGTTAAAATTTGTTGTAAGAAGATATCAGCAATTGCATCTTTAATGATGATTTTGCCTTCAGCTTCTGCTTTTGCTTGTGCTTCATTTGCAGCATCTTTACCATCACGCTCTACGATTGCATCGTATTGAGCCCAAGTAAATACTTTATCTCCAAACTCTGCTTCAGCAAGCTCATAACCCCAGTTCTTAAATGCGCCTTCAGTAAATTTCATGATGTTACCTTTATGAACTAGTGTAACACTCTTACGTCCTTCAGTAATTGCATATTGAATAGCAGCACGCACTAGACGTGAAGTACCTTCTTGAGATACTGGCTTAATACCAATACCTGAAGTTTCTGGGAAACGGATTTTGTCAACACCTAATTCATTTTGTAAGAAGCTGATTAATTTCTTAACTTCTTCAGAACCAGATTGATACTCAATACCCGCATAAATATCTTCAGTATTTTCACGGAAGATCACCATATCAGTATCTTCAGGACGTTTTACTGGTGATGGAACACCTGTAAAGTAACGTACAGGACGTAAACAAGTGAATAGATCTAATTCTTGACGAAGTGCAACGTTTAATGAACGGAATCCTCCACCAATTGGAGTAGTTAACGGTCCTTTAATCGCAATTATGTATTCACGTACAGCCTCAAGAGTCTCCTCTGGTAACCAGTTACCTGTTTCATTAAATGCTTTCTCACCAGCCAGGATTTCTTTCCACTCAATTTTCTTTTCACCGTTGTATGCTTTTTCAACTGCAGCATCTAATACTCTTGAAGCAGCTGCCCAAATATCTGGTCCAATTCCATCTCCCTCAATAAACGGAATGACTGGATTATTTGGTACTTCTAAAACCCCATTATTTACCTTAATTGCTTCTCCATTTGCCATAATCACAATTACCTCCCTAACTAAGATTAGTTAAAAACATAGAATTCATTCTATGTTTTTAACAATAAAATATGTACAAGGAGGAGTTTCCTCCTCCTGACATTATACACTAATAATCTTATTAACGTTGGTCAATTGGAACGTAAACTTGTTTGTCTGGACCAACATATTCTGCACGTGGACGAATTAGACGGTTGTTGCTGTATTGTTCTAAGATATGAGCTAACCATCCAGAAGTACGACTCACTGCAAAGATCGGAGTGAACAAGTCATATTTAATTCCAAGACTATGGTATACGCTTGCTGAATAGAAATCAACATTTGGTAATAAACCTTTTTCACCAGTTACCATTTCGTCAATTTTAATTGACATCTCATACCATTTAGGCTCACCAGTAATAGAAGTTAATTTCTTAGACATTTCACGTAAGTGTTTTGCACGTGGATCACCATTTTTGTATACACGGTGTCCAAAGCCCATAATTTTTTCTTTATTATCTAAAGCTCGGCGAATGTATGGCTCAACATTTTCTACTTCACCGATTTCATGTAACATTTTCATAACAGCTTCATTGGCGCCACCATGTAAAGGTCCTTTTAATGCACCAATTGCAGCTGTGACCCCAGAATACACATCAGATAAAGTAGCAACACAGACACGAGCAGTAAACGTTGAAGCATTTAACTCGTGATCAGCGTGGAGAACTAGCGCTTTATCAAATGCATTTATCGCGATTTCATCTGGCTCTTCTCCAGTTAATGTATAAAGGAAATTTGCAGCAAATCCTAAATCTTTACGTGGAGTGATTGGATCCTTACCTTCACGAATACGTGAAAAAGCTGTTACAAGCGTTGGAATTTTTGCTTGTAAACGAATAGCTTTAAGGCGGTTAGCTTGCTCGTCCATTACATCAGCTTGATCATCATACAATGCTAAACTAGAAATCGCTGTACGAAGAGCTGCCATAGGATGAACATCCTTATTTGGATAAGCTTTCATAAAATCTAAAATTTCTTGAGGAATGTCAGCGTTGTCCGCTAAATCCTTCGTTAATTGATCAAGCTCATCTTGTTTCGGTAATCTACCGTTCCAAAGTAAATAAATAACTTCTTCAAATGTTGCGTTATCAGCTAGATCATCAATATCATATCCTTGATAAGTTAAAACGCTATCAATGATAGAACTCACACTGGAAGTTGTTGCTACAACTCCTTCAAGACCCTTTGTAGTACTCATTTCTCAACCTCTCCTTTTACCCTGTTATATTCATACAGATATTACACGAGGAAAAGTAAATGCTTACATTTCCATCTAAAAACTATGTAGGAAGGAAGTTTCAATCAACTTACATTATAAACATTTTTTAAGATTTTGTGAACGTTTAATCAACATATTCATCGCATATCATTAAAAGTTTTACTAATCTGAGTTTTCTGACAATAGTAAACGAGGCAAAATTAGCCTCCATTAGTTGTAAAAATTGATATAAGTTGGATAATTAAGTATGCGATTCCTGCGGCAATTAAAGGTCCTACAGCAATACCTTTGAACAAAACAACGGCCAAAATGGTGCCTAATACTAACGCTGTTGTAATGTGCGGGTCGTCCTTCAAAAGATCGACTCCGCTCGCTGCAATTAACGCGACAGCTATACCAGAAAATAACGCGATCCATGCATACGACGATTTTAGTGATTCTGTCAGTTACTTAAACCCTATTTCACCAGTTGCAATGGGTACTAAAACGGCAATCGTAAGTATTGTTACTCCCCAATTGATCCCCTTTGCTTGTATAATCGGAAAGAGTTTGTCACCCAGCCCAGTCCACTTTAATAATAGGAGTGCAACCACAGCTACTAGTAAAGACTGGTTTTTCCCTAACCAGCTAATGACTAGTAGAATCAGTAAAAACAATGATGATTGAGACAACAAATTAACTGTTCATCCTTCCTCCATAGACAATCCTCAAAACTCATCATATCATAATTTCTCAATATTCGCTATGTTTCATAATAGAAGATTATTTTTAGCTTCTATTATAGTACACAGCACTACCTGAAGGGCTTATATTGGAAAAATAATAAAGTTATTCTCGTAACCTTACAAAAACCTTCATATATTTTCGCCAGTCTCCTCATTTTTTTTACACCAAGTTCATATGATGTACAAGCAGAGCATTAGGGGGCGATTTTTTGAACAAAGAGCAATTATCTTTGGCTTTGCGTATTCTTTTTGTTATCTTTATTATCTTTCTTGTATTTATTAGTTCATATTATGTTACATCGGTAACCTACCCCTTTCTATTTGGATTTATACTAGCATTTATCATGAACCCACTCGTCAATTTCTTAGAATTTCGCTGGAAACTGAACCGAGCAATAGCCGTCCTATTTTCACTGTTACTAATACTGATTATTTTTTCTGCACTTATCACTTTCTTTATCGCTGAAATCATCTCTGGGTCTAACCACTTAGCGAACGTACTTCCTTATCATATTAATACATTAGTTCTTTATATGGAGCGATTTTTCTTTACGACCTTACTTCCTATTTATGAACAAATTATTCGTTCGATCAACTCATTAGAGACAGAGCAGCAGTCGACGATTATGAATTATATCCAAACGTTCAGTTCAGAAATTGCAACGACTGCAGGAACAACAGTTCAGAAAATTTTCAATGGCTTATCAGAATTTCTTATTTCATTGCCAAATTTAGCAACTGTATTTATTTTTACTATCATGGCCACTTTTTTTATTAGTAAAGATTGGTATAAAATAACTCGTTTCATTCGAAAAACATTACCACCCAAAGTAACTGAAAGTACGATCAAGGTCCTGAATGATTTAAAACAAGCTCTTTTCGGCTATATGGTGGGCCAGCTTACATTAATTTCAATTACATTTATATTCGTACTTTCCGGCTTGCTGATCCTTAAGGTGGATTACCCGTTTACAATAGCTGTGGTGATTGCCATTGTTGATTTAATACCATACTTAGGAACAGGTCTTATCTTTATTCCGTGGATTATATATACTTTTTTTGCTGGGCAACTTTCGTTAACGATCGGTCTTTGTGTACTTTATGGAATTATATTAGTCCAGCGTCAATTATTAGAGCCGAAAGTATTATCCAGTAGTATTGGTGTTGATCCTTTAGCAATGTTAATCGCTTTGTTTGTCGGCTTTCAATTATTTGGATTTCTTGGGCTAATGATTGGACCAGCCAGCTTAGTTTTTCTTAATACGCTTTATAAAGCAAATGTTTTTCATGATATTCGCGATTTTGTTTTCCAAAAAAAGGTGTGACTACAGCCAAAAATAAGGAGCGACGAGATCGGGGAGAAACTTTAAAATCACTGACAGAAATTAACAACACAATTAATAATATAAAAGCACAAAAAAAGGTTGGGTTTTCTTGATACCCCAACCTTTTTGATTTAAATGTGTATGGCGCTTTATTGAGTAAAAACACACGGTTCGTCAGTTCGTCATCGAAGACCATTTTCCTTGTAGTTCTTCCTTACTTTGTCCTTCATCGCCTCCATGAAGGACAATTCTCTTGCAGTGCTGCGTTGTTTTGTCCTTCATTGCCTCTATGAAGGACACTTCCCTTGCAGTTCTGCCTTGTTTTGGCCTTCATCACCTCTATGAAAGACACTTCCCTGCAGTTCTGCCTTGTTTTGGCCTTCATTGCCTCTATGAAAGACACTTCTCTTGCAGTGCTGCCTTGTTTTGGCCTTCATGGAACCGTAAATTACTTTCTAGAAATAAAAATAAAGTTACCACTATTGATCATTCGTTGTGAAATCTTCAATAAGAAGGCCTTTGCTGTTGCTCGAGTAAATGGAATTAATAAATAAAAACCAATAAAGTCCGTAATAAACCCTGGAGTGAGTAGAACAACTCCTCCAACTAAAATACAAATGCCATCTAAGATTACACCACTTGGCAACTGGCCCTGTTGCATTTGCATTTGGGCCAGACGTAAGGTTTGAAGCCCTTCTCGCTTAGCTAACCAAGCTCCTATTACCCCTGTTAACACAATAAGAAAAATAGTAGGCCATACACCTAAATAATTGCCGGATAATATTAATACACCGATTTCTAACGCCGGAACAATGATAATTAACAATAGTAACAATCGAAACATACTAAAACCTACTTTCTAACTACCTTAAAGTATAGACTGGCAGGTGAATTTTCAATTATAAAATATAGGACTTTGCCGTTCATACTGACTTTGAGTCTTTAACCAACCGAAAATCACTCCATCATCTTGAAAGTAATCATAATCTAAAAAAAGAAGGGAAAACCCCTTCTTTTCTAATTATAAAACACTAGCATGTCCTCTGTAAATATCGCCTCTTGCACTGTCGACTGTCACTTCTTCCCCATCTTTAAATCGTTCAGAAGCTAACTCAACACCAACAATTACTGGTTTCCCTAAATTTAAACCAACAACGGCTGCATGTGAAGTTAAACCACCTTCTTCTGTAATAACTGCAGCTGCTTTTTCAAAAGCAGGGATCATATCTTTATCAGTACTTAGTGTAACTAGAACATCGCCAACATTTACTTTTTCGTTCGCTTCTTCAGCTGTTGATGCCACAACGACTTTTCCTGTCGCCGTTCTGCGGCCAATACCTTGTCCCTTTGCAACAACTTCACCAATTACGTGTACTTTCAGTAAGTTTGTCGTACCCGTTTCTCCAACCGGTACTCCTGCTGTTATAACGACTAAATCACCGTGCTTAACATAACCTGAACCCATAGCAGCTTGTACAGTAATATCAAGCATTTCATCTGTTGTTGAAGCTTCTCTTCCTAGTTGTGGTACAACGCCCCAAACTAGCGCTAAACGACGTAATACTTTTTCGCTGCTTGTTACTGCAATAACTGGCGCTTTTGGACGATATTTCGCCGTTACTTTAGCTGTATATCCACTTTCAGTTGCAGTTAGGATTGCTGATGCATTTAAGTTATACGCTGTATGAGAAACCGACTGACTAATTGCACTTGTAATCGTTACTCGAGTATCTTTAATTCGTTTAGACAGCATTTCTTTATAGTTTAATGCTTCTTCTGTACGTTGCGCAATCGTGTGCATTGTTTGTACAGACTCAACCGGATAATCCCCAGCCGCCGTCTCTCCAGACAACATAATCGCATCTGTGCCATCAAAAATAGCGTTAGCTACGTCACTTGCTTCTGCTCGAGTTGGACGAGGGTTACGTTGCATTGAGTCAAGCATTTGTGTTGCTGTAATAACAGGTTTAGCAACCGCATTACACTTTTTGATTAATTCTTTTTGCACAAGCGGCACTTCTTCGGCAGGAATTTCAACTCCTAAATCACCACGAGCTACCATTAAGCCATCAGCGATTTGTAGGATTTCATCGATGTTATCCACACCTTCTTGGTTTTCAATTTTAGGAATAATATGGATGTCAGATGCATTATACTTTTCTAACAGCTCTTTCATTTCAAGAACGTCAGATGCTCTTCTTACAAATGAAGCAGCAATAAAGTCAACGCCTTGCTCGACTCCAAATTTAATATCTTCAGCATCTTTTTCAGTTATTGCCGGTAAATTAACACTTACATTTGGTACATTAACACCTTTTTTATTTTTTAAAATACCTGTATTTAGCACTTTTGTTCGAATATCGTTTGTTCCTACTTCAATAACTTCTAAGCCGATTAAGCCATCATCTAACAAAATCTTAGATCCGGGATGAACGTCATTAATAAGACCAGGATATGTAATTGAAATTTTTGATTCATTGCCAACTACTTCTTCCATGGAGATGACTAATTCTTGGCCTTGCTTAAGTTCGACTGCTCCACCTTCAACCGTTTGTGTTCGAATTTCTGGACCTTTTGTATCTAATAAGATTGCTACATTTTTTCCTGTGATCTCAGCAGCTTCACGGATATTTTTGATTCTAGCACCGTGCTCTTCGAAATCACCGTGAGAAAAGTTTAATCGCGCTACATTCATACCAGCTTCCATTAAAGAGACTAATTTTTCAACCGTTTCACTAGCAGGACCAATCGTACATACTATTTTTGTTTTACGCATCGTTATAGTATTCCTCCCAATCTAATTGTTTAACTATTCACAAGTTGTGTTTTTATTCGTTTCAAGAACTAAATCGTTTTATATTGACAGTTCCTGCGAAAGTTTATACATTTCATTATCAATACTATGTTTTACTTGAAGAATTTCATTTATGTCGTGATGAACAAGTTTATTGTTTTCGATCCCAACTGTTCTTCCAGCTTGGCCTTCAAGTAACAATTCTACAGCTTTTGCCCCTAGACGACTTGCAAGTACACGGTCAGCTGCAGTTGGAGAACCACCGCGTTGAATATGACCTAATACTGTTACACGTGTTTCTAGGCTCGTTTCCTCTTGAATTTTTTGACCAATATCAATTCCGCTTCCTACACCTTCAGCAACAATAATAATACTATGTTTTTTACCACGCTGATGCCCTCTTTTTAGACGACTTACAATTTGCTCCATTTCGTAAGGAGCTTCAGGAATAATAATCGATTCTGCACCGCCTGATAGTCCAGCGCACAATGCTAAATCACCTGCATCTCGTCCCATTACTTCTACAACGTATGTTCGTTCATGAGAGGTAGCTGTATCTCGAATTTTATCGATCGCATCAATAATTGTATTTAATGCTGTATCAAAGCCAATCGTGAAGTCTGTCCCTGGAATATCATTATCAATCGTACCAGGTACCCCTATAGTAGGAAATCCATGTTCCGTTAATTTTTGCGCACCACGGTAGGAACCATCACCACCGATAACGACTAACCCTTCAATACCAAATTTATTTAACTGCTCAATTGCTTTTTTCTGGCCGGCTTCTGTTTTAAATTCTTCACAGCGTGCTGTATGTAACATCGTTCCTCCACGATGAATAATATCACCAACGGATCCAATTTCTAACTTTTTAATTTCTCCTGTAATTAGACCGGAATAACCACCATAAACACCGTACACTTCTAACCCATGAAAAATTGCCTTACGGACAACTGCACGTATGGCAGCATTCATTCCTGGTGAATCGCCACCACTAGTTAACACACCAATTTTTTTCATTTCATTTTCCTCCTTACGTGTGTATCTGCATTATTCAATCTACCATGTTGAAATAAGGAAAACAATAGCTCTATTTTGAAAAGAAAAGTGCTTTCTATAGTTGATAGAAAGCACTTTTCCTTATCTTATGCCAATGGTATCGTTTACAAACGTATATTGTCCAATATTTTTGTATTTTTTATGTCGCTCCTCAACGAGTTCTTCTGGAGAAAGAGACGACATTTCATTTAATGCCTTTTGGATGATATTGTCAATCAGTTTTGCTTGTTCTTTCACATCACGGTGAGCTCCGCCTCTGACTTCAGGAACAATATCATCAATAACCCCTAACTCTTTTAGATCCGGAGCCGTAATTTTCATCGTATCTGCTGCACGTTGGGCTTGGCCTGCATCTTTCCAAAGTAAAGCAGCTGCACCTTCAGGAGAAATAACTGAAAACCACGTATTTTCTAACATATAGATTCGGTTCCCTACCCCAATTGCTAGAGCTCCGCCACTTGCTCCTTCACCGATGACAACACAAATAATAGGAACGGTAAACCCTGACATTTCCAGTAAATTACGAGCAATAGCTTCACTTTGGCCTCGCTCTTCAGCTGACATTCCAGGATACGCACCTTTTGTATCTAAGAAACAGATAATCGGTCGTCCAAATTTATTGGCTTGTTTCATTAATCTTAGAGCTTTTCGATACCCTTCAGGATGCGGCATACCAAAGTTTCTGCGAATGTTTTCTTTCGTATCTTTACCGCGCTGGTGTCCAATAATTGTTACGGGATTTCCTTTATACTTGGCAATTCCACCGACAATTGCTGCATCATCGCCATATAAGCGATCTCCATGCATTTCAATAAAGTCAGTGAATAGGTTTTCAATATAGTCTAGTGTTGTCGGCCTGTCTCCTAAACGGGCAATTTGTACACGTTCCCAAGGTTTTAAATTTCCGTATATTTCCGTTTCTAACTGTTCAAGTCTAGATTCTAGCTTTACAATTTCAGCGGAAAGATCAATATCCTTTTCTTGTGTAAAGGATTTAAGTTCTTTAATTTTCTCTTTAAGTTCTACAATCGGTTTTTCAAAACTCAACTCAGACATCTATTCCACCTCCTTACTTATTGATGCATTGAAATAACTTTTACAAGCGTGTCTTTCATATCTTGACGATGAACAACTCTATCAAGTTGCCCATGCTTTAGTAGAAATTCAGCGGTTTGAAAATCTTCTGGAAGCTCTTGACGAATAGTTTGTTCAATGATTCTTCGACCTGCAAAGCCAATTAAAGCTTTTGGTTCTGCAAAGTTATAATCACCAAGAGAGGCAAAACTAGCAGAAACTCCCCCTGTAGTAGGGTGGGTCATAATTGATATAAATAAGCCACCTTGTTTATCTAGCTTCTGAAGTGCAGAGCTTGTTTTTGCCATTTGCATCAAGCTTAATACACCTTCTTGCATTCTCGCTCCACCTGAAGCAGAAAATAGGATAAAAGGTTCTTTTCTATTAATAGCTTGTTCAATCGCACGTGTAATCTTTTCACCGACGACTGAGCCCATACTTCCCATGCGGAAGCGTGCATCCATGACTCCAATCACTGCAGGATATCCGTCCATTTCCCCGCGTCCAGTTACAACAGCTTCATTTAGTTCTGTTTTCTTACGGTCCTGCTCTAACTTTTCTTCATATGTAGGAAAGTTTAACGGGTCCTTCGCTATCATATTTTTATCAAACTCTTCAAAAGTTCCTGTATCGACTAAACTGTCAATTCTCTCATAAGCAGTCATTCTATGGTGATGTCCGCAAGAAGAGCAGACAAATAAATTCTTTTTTAATTCTTTCGTGTACATGATCGTTCGGCACACTGGACATTTGGTCATTAACCCTTCTGGCACCTCTTGTTTAGCACGCTCAGATGGGATTGTTGCATACTTTTTCTTTTTTGAAAAAAAGTCTCTTAACACAATGACACCTCTCTCTAACTAGAGATAATTTTCTATCAAAATTTTACATTATCATATCATACTAATTTCTTTAATCGCAATAAATCGCCCAATTAATCGTTCGTGAAAAAACGATTAAAATCGACTGTTTTTCAAGTGTTTTTCTAAAGCTTTGACAGCGTCTTCTTCGTTTTTTCTCGACAAAGCTTCAAAAATTTCTTCGTGTTCAGCAATTGATGCTTCAGGTCTTCCCTCACGAGCCAGCGATTCCCGAATAGACACTTTGTTATACTCTACTAACGGCATCCATAAATTCAACATGAGAACGTTATGACAAGCTTCTACAATTGTTTTATGGAATAAGTAGTCTTCTTCAACAGGAAAATCACCATGACTCCATTCACTTTTTGATTTCTCAATTAGTTCTTTTAATCTAACAAGTTGTTCATCTGTAATACGTTGGCACGCTAAGCGCAACGCTTCAACTTCAACGATCTTCCTTGTCTCAGCCAAATCTTCTCTAGCACTATCATCATTTAATATAAAAGATAAGATAATTTCTACTAATCGATGACTTCCTACTTTTTTAATAAACGTTCCTTCGCCGCGACGTGTTTCAATCAACTCCAGTAATTCAAGTGCTCGAAAAGCTTCTCTTACAGAAGAACGTCCCACCTGAAGACGTTCACTTAACTCACGCTCAGATGGGAGGCGATCTCCGCTTTTTAATTGGTCGTTACGAATAATTTGGTTTAATTGTTTAATGATCTCTATATACACTTTCGGATGGTCGTTAGCCACTATACTCACATCCTTTTTCTTAAACTATTCAATAACCGCAAGTTTTCGCGTTTTTTCTGCAACTTGCTCTGGGTCGACCTTTTTCCGTGCCACCCCTGTTTCCATTGCTGCTTTTGCTACAGCTGCAGCTACAGCCGGTGCTACTCTCGGATCAAACGGGGCTGGAATGACATAATCTTCATTTAACTCTTCATCACTTACTAAGCTTGCAATCGCTTCGACTGCAGCTACTTTCATTTCTTCATTAATGTGAGTTGCACGAACATCTAAAGCACCACGGAAAATACCTGGGAACGCTAAAACATTATTCACCTGATTTGGAAAGTCTGATCGACCTGTACCAATTACTTTTGCTCCAGCTGCTTTTGCATCTTCTGGCATAATCTCCGGAACTGGGTTCGCCATGGCAAAAATGGTAGGCTCATCATTCATACTTTCAATCATTTCTTTCGTAAGTGCACCTGCAACCGATACACCGATGAAAACATCAGTACCTTTGATCACATCTTCTAAGTTGCCTTCTTTTTGTTCACGGTTTGTAAACTTAGCTACTTCGGCTTTCACGTCATTCATACCGTATGGTCGTCCTTCATAAATTGCACCTTTTGAGTCACACATAATAATGTCTCGAACACCCATGCTATGCATTAATTTAATGATGGCAATTCCAGCTGCTCCTGCACCATTGGCAACTACTTTTATCTGAGACATTTTCTTCCCTGTTAGTTTTAACGCGTTAATTAAACCTGCTAACGTAACAATCGCTGTTCCATGTTGGTCATCATGAAATATTGGAATATTTGTCTCTCTCTTTAAACGTTCTTCAATAACGAAACAATTTGGTGCTGCAATATCTTCTAGGTTGACCCCGCCAAACGTCGGTTCAAGTAACTTAACGGTTTCGATGATTTTCTCTACATCATTGGTCTTTAAGCAGATGGGAAAAGCATCTACTCCAGCAAAAGACTTAAATAAAACAGCTTTTCCCTCCATTACAGGTAAGGCTGCTTCAGGTCCGATATTTCCTAGCCCTAAAACGGCTGTACCATCTGAAACAACAGCAACCATATTACCTTTCATCGTGTATTCATAAACGTTCTCCACGTTATCAAAAATTTCTTTACACGGCTCAGCTACTCCAGGGGAATAAGCAAGACTTAAATCTTCCGCATTTCGAACGGCAACCTTTGATTTTGATTCTAACTTTCCTTGATTTATTCGATGCATATGTAGGGCTTCTTCTCTGAGTGTCGACATGTGCATTCTCTCCCTTCTCTCTCTACCTATTGGCAATCCAGCAAATATTTCCAATGTTTTTACTGGTCTGACCACTAACAAACTGACTATATTATACCAGAACCAATAAACCGTTACACTACTTATTCGCTTTTTATAACAACATTTTTGGTACCTAAAATTTCCTGTAGCTGTCCAATCGCTTCACCTGTACTACTAATCGAATACTGGGCGGCTAGAATCACTTTTTTATTTGTTTTCTCGTAAAATAGAATGACTTGCGCTTCACCTTGGTGAGTTAAGAGAATATTTTTCACCTTTTCCAAGACTGCCTTATTCTCATACTTTTCTTGAATGCGCAGAAAAATTCTCGTTTCTTTCGGTTTTTCTTTTAGCTCTTTTATTAGGACTAGGTGTTGGGCAATAAACGATCTTCTTTCTTGTCGTTCTTCTACTAGCACCTCGACAAGAATTAATTCTTTTTCTTTCATAATTTGTTTATAGTGTTGCCAAACTTGAGGGAATATAACGATTTCTACTTCACCTTCTTCATCCTGAAGACGAATAAATCCCATTTCCTCTCCTTTCTTCGTTTTTACTATTCTTACACTTTGCAAAAAGCCTGCCAAAATATGCTTCGTTCCCTTTTCTTTCACTACGATTTGTCTGCTCGTTATACGGTTATATGATTTCAACACCTTACTATAATTTTCGATTGGATGACCTGAAAGATACAATCCCGTCATTTCTTTTTCAAAGCGGAGCAGCTCTTCTTCGCTAAATGGCGGAACCGAATAATAATTAGGTTGATCGAGTTGCATAGAAAACAATTGTCCATCCGCCGTTTCGCTTTTCCTGATTTCGTCTCCATACTCCATCGCATCATCTAATGTTGCTAATAGTTGTGCGCGGTGATAGCCAAATTCATCAAAGCATCCAGCAACAATTAGAGCCTCTAACGCTCGTTTCGTAACAATTCGAGTATCAACTCGGGCACAAAAATCAAATAAGTCTTTGAACTCACTTCTCGCCCTTTGCTTAACAATTTCTAATGCTGCTTTTTGTCCAACGTGCCGAATAGGTGCAAATCCAAAGCGAATCCCCAGTTCTTCTAAGGAAAACGGATAAAAACTATAATTAATATGAGGAGCTAAAATAGAAATCCCATGATTTTTGGCTTCTGCGATATATTGGCTGAGCTTTTCTTGGTGAAAAATAACACTCGAAAACAAAGCAGCATAAAACGGTTTCGGGAAGTTAGCCTTTAAATAAGCCAACTGATAAGCAATCATACTATAGGCCACCGCATGACTGCGGTTAAACCCATAATTAGCAAATCGAACAATCATGTTATAGACGTCATTGGCACTCGCTTCTTCATATCCTTGTTCTTTTGCTCCACTCACGAAATGAAACCGTTGTTCTTCTAACACTTCCCGCTTTTTCTTACTTACCGCTCTTCTTAATAAATCCGCTTCTCCTAGAGAAAAACCTGCCATTGTTGCGGCAATCTGCATAATTTGCTCCTGATAAACGATTACTCCATACGTCGGCTTTAAGACAGGTTCTAAATCTGGGTGCGAATAAGTCACTTTACGCTTTTGATGCTTACCATCAATATACGTCCCGATAAATTCCATCGGACCCGGACGATAAAGTGCATTAACAGCAACGATATCTTCAAATTCAGTAGGCAGGAGTTGTTGTAAAACCCTTCGCATGCCTTGAGACTCTAGCTGGAATATTCCCGTCGTTTCTCCTCTAGACAGAAGCTCAAACGTCTTTGGATCATCTAAAGGCAATGCATCTAAATCTACGTGTTCACCTGTACTTTTATGAATTGCCTGAACAATTTGTTCTAAAAGCGTTAAATTTCTAAGACCGAGAAAATCCATTTTTAATAACCCGATTTCCTCTAAAATATCCATTGGATATTGTGTCAATGATGCCCGGTCTTCCTCAATTAGGAGCGGTACATGATCCGTTAGCGGCGTTGAACTCATCACTACACCTGCAGCATGAGTTGACGTGTGACGAGGTAAACCTTCCACTAATAATGCAGCATCGTATAATTTTTTGGCTTCAGGTGTTTCTTCCAGTATCGTTTGTAATCTCTTACTGTCTGTTACTGCTTGTTCTAACTTAATTCCAGGTGTATTAGGAATTAGTTTTGCGACTTTATCAACGACTCTAGTATCAATGCCTAGCACCCGACCAACATCACGAATGGCTGCCCGAGCAGCCAATGTACCGAATGTAATAATTTGTGCTACATGCTTTTCACCATATTTTTGCCGGACATATTCGATGACTTCATCGCGACGATGATCCGGAAAATCGATATCAATATCAGGCATTGTGACTCGTTCTGGATTTAAAAACCGTTCAAATAATAAACCATATTGAATGGGATCTATTTTTGTAATATTTAAAAGGTAAGCGACTAATGAACCAGCAGCAGATCCACGCCCTGGACCTGTAATCATTCCTTCTTCTCTAGCAAACTTCATAAAGTCCCAAACGATTAAGAAATAGTCACTAAAGCCCATCGTAGAGATGACTTGAAGTTCGTATCTTAATCTTTCTACTATTGTTTCTGTCACCTCTTGATATTTTAGTCTCAACTGGTTATGGCAAATATCAGATAAGTAATTATCACTCGTAACGTCAGAACTTAACGGAAACTTAGGAAGATGGATTTTTCCTAAGGTAAGCGAAAGTGAACACTGTTCAGCTATTTTTAATGTATTCGCTAGAAAACTTGGATATTTGTTGAAGATCTGTTTCATTTCTGATTCTGTTTTAAAATAATATTGTTCATGGCGACTTTCTTCATCTAGCCATTGTCCATTTCGAATACTATTAACAATTTGAAAACCTAATAGCTGATCTTTACTTGTAAAATAAACATGGTTTGAAGCGACGATCTCAATTTTTAATGAGTTAGCAAGTTGAACTAGTCTATTCAGCGTGAGTAGGTCTTCCCGATGGTGGATTTGCAGTTCAATATACAAATCATCCAAACTCACCTTGGATGTTATCTTTGAAATATAACTTTTTATTCGCTCGTAATGATTCGAATGAATCGCATCTAATACCAATCCACCTTCGTAACCAATAACGATGATTAAATCATCACTAAACTTTAAGACCGTTTCCAAGTCTACTATAGCTGTATCGGATTGGTTCGCTATGGTGGAAAGGGAAATCAGTTGTCGATACCCTGCTTCATTTTTGGCATATAACAAGAAAGGAAATACATTGGTTCCCCCATCTTTCGTTACTTTCAATTCTAAGCCTATGATTGGTTTAATCCCTTCTTCAAGACAAGCCTTATAAAAAGGAATGACACCAAAAAGAACATTCTCGTCAGTGATCGCAAGTGCTGTAAAACCACTTTCCTTAGCACGTTGAACCACTTCACGGATACGGCAAGTTCCTTTCAACAAGCTGTACTCAGTATGTAAATGCAGATGTACAAAACTCATCTGTTTTCTCTCCCTTTTATATAGGATGTATCCATTCGTATGCTTTTGTCCCTTTTACTAACAGCATCTTGTGAATCATCCACTTACTGTATGGCAATCCATTATCATTCTCTTTTTCTTTTCTCCATTTTTATTATACTACGCATAAATATAAAGTGCGTGTTCAAAAAGGAGGACAAAAAGAGCCGAGAAAATTGAGGAAGCGTAGCCTCCGAGCACCGGAACGTATGGTGTTAATACGTGAGGAGTGAAGGAGCAAGCTGACGAAGAGTTTCGACAGCTATTTTTCCCGGACTTATTGAACATCCTCATAAAGGAAAAAACAAGCATATTATTCGTTCAGACTAGCTATACATGTAAAAAGGAAATTAACTAGTATAGATAAAGGAGAGGTTCTTTATGGACCGAAATTTTGCTGCTACTCTCGTCGTTGACTTCTTTGTCGCTTTCGGTGTAATCATTGGAGGAGCAATTATTGGAGGCATAAGCGCCTTTCTAATTGGAGAACCTCCGTTACAAAAAATTAGTGAACTAGCTGCAAGCTTAAAAATTTGGGCGATCGTTGCCGCAATCGGTGGAACTTTTGATGCGTTTACGAGTTTAGAGCGCGGGTTGTTTCAAGGCACACACGATGATATTTTTAAAACGTTATTTATGATTTTTGCTGCCTTATGTGGGGCCCAAGCTGGGACAACGATTATTCATTGGCTGACCCAGGAGTAGCGCTTCATGAGAGTCCCTCCTTATTATAAAAGACCAGGCTGGCAGCGATTTTTTGCAGGTGTAATAATTGGTATGATTATCGGTTGGGTGTTTTTTGTTT
This sequence comes from Alkalihalobacterium sp. TH-98, assembly GCF_057473385.1. Lineage (NCBI taxonomy): Bacteria > Bacillati > Bacillota > Bacilli > Caryophanales > Bacillaceae > Alkalihalobacterium > Alkalihalobacterium sp. TH-98. Next base: position 53,763 of record NZ_JBYCKM010000054.1, read on the forward strand.
ATGAATTCGGTGCTATAAATGAAACGCTAGTAAGTGAAATTAAAAAGCAACAAATCACGATTGATAACCTAAACAAAGACATTGAGACGTTACGGAGTGTGGAAAAAAAGCTGAATGAAGAAAATGAGAAAAGACTGACGATCCAAGAATTAGAAATGTATTTTACAAATGAAAAACAAGTAAAGTTGAGTGAGCTGACTTTATATGAGCTAAAACAAAAAGGATTGAATGAACTTCGTTTTCTAAAAGGAAAAGATATCGCTACGGTTGCCTCGACAAATGAACTGATGATCAAAACGCTAGAAAATACTGAATTTCAAATTGGTGACGGTCGTTACAAGCTAAAAGTCGAACAAGTCTACTTATACACAACCTTGAAGCTTTATGTGAAGATAGAGCGCGTGCTTTGATTTTTCAACTGCGTATCGTTTATAGCAATATTGAATTCTCTTGTTTGAACGATTTGCAAAAAATACTTCAAAACACTCTCATTTCCGAGCTTTTTCCGTTATAATATAATTAGCATATTTGTCTCATCGTACAAATTACTCCAATGCCTAGGAGGTGCTTTACCATGGATGTTACGGGAAAAGAAATGGTGATTAACCGAAAAGAAATGGCTTTAAAGAAAGTCGAAAAGTTGAAAGCTGGCTATTCTGCGTTCGCAGAATCTAAAGAAGTAACCGAAATGATAAAAAAACAACTTGCTAAAGAAGGTATTGATGTTTACGAAGACGTTACTGAAATGGGTTCATGGTTTATTCCAGCCAACAAAAAAGATTAATTTCTAGGAGAGGCTATCCTAAAGTGTTCACTGGCATAGTGAATTTTTGGATAGCCTCTCTTCTATTAGGAAGCATTTTCTCTCATGTTTTGTATGATTTGTTTTAACTTCCGTGTGCATTTCTTAGTGTGCTCGCACCTTAACCCCGCTTTAGGTTACATTTAATCCATTTATAGGAAAATCTACGCCCTAAAAGTTAATTTAGGTCGTACAATTACCATTTAGAGGAAATTTTTTAATCTAAACTATGGTTTAGATTAATAAAGTTCCAGTTAAAGGGAAATTTTAGCTCTAAACTACGCTTTAGAGTATAAATATTCCAATTTTAGGAAGAAACTGACCCTAAACTTACCTTTAGATTATGTATTTTCTATTTATTGGTAGAAACATATACTAAACAATACTTTAGGTTGTTATTTTTACAGTAAAAGGAAAGTCCAAACTCTAAATCTGCCTCATCAAAAATAAACTCTATTGATAGCTTTTACAAACCTCATGTAAATCTGCAACAATGCTCTTCGTCTCTTCCCAATCTTTCGCTTTTGCTCCGGATGCCATTGGGTGACCACCCCCACGATACTTTTGTGCAATTTGATTAATATGCGGTCCTTTAGATCGTAAGCGCACCCGAATGTTTTCGCTATCTTCATCTTCTACGAAAAATACCCAGGCTTTCAGTCCTTCCACATCACTGAAGCAGTTTACTAGTTGCGAGGATTCATTAGCCGTAACATTAAATTTTTTAAGAATGTCAGCTGTTAAGTTCATGACCCCCAGACCGTCTTCATGCACTTCAAAATGCTGAAAAATGTACCCTTCTAGCCGAGTCATTTTTAAATCCTTCTTATAAAATCTCGAATAAAAATCACTTTGATCAATGTTAAACTTCAACAGTTCACCCGTGTACTGATGGGTTTTCGTTGTTGTATTAGAATAACGGAAGCGCCCTGTATCCCCCACCAGTCCAGCATATAATACAAGAGCTCCCTTATCTGAAAGGCTAAATCCTCTTTTCTTGCCTTCCAAGTATAAGTCGACAATCATTTCACTAACTGAGCTTGCTTCGGTATCCACCCAAACGATATCGCCATAAGGGTCCTCATTTGGATGATGATCGATCTTTATAAGAAAGTCGCCCTTACTATAACGTTGATCGCTAATTCTTTCTGTGTTCGCCGTATCACAAACAATGACGAGAGCTCCTTCATATGTAGAGTCTGAAATTTCATCCATCGTTGAAAGAAAACGTAATGATGGTTCTTCTTCACCGACAACATAAACATCTTTCATCGAATAGGTAGATTTTATCAACTCTGCTAAACCCGCTTGTGAGCCAATCGCATCCGGATCTGGTCGTTCATGGCGATGGATAATAATCGTTTCGTATTCCTCGATCTTATTTAAAATTGTTTCAATCACTTGTCATTCTCCTTTGATAACTAGATTTCTTAGACTTTTCACGATAAAATATGTAATGTGCTTGTCCACTCATGGACACAAAGCTTAAGGAGGTCCTTACTACATGACACAATCACTGCTTATATTAATTGTTATTTCGCTCGCATTCTTTATTTATTTTAAAATAAAGTTTTGGCGCACGTCAGCTGCAATTGAGAAAAAGTGGCAACAAACTCGAGCCAATATCGCACTAGGTTCATTTCTCATTTTCTTCGGTCTAAATCTACTTGTCTTTCCTAGAAGTACAGTAGATATTATTATTGGTATTATCTTTGCTTTATTAGGTGTTGCTAATGCGTACTTTGGATTGCAAAACTATAAACATTATCTTCCCCAAGTCATTGAAGAGCGAAAAGCAAAATAAGAAAAAAAGGCGGACTCTATTACCTGACCGACCCTCAACTATCCTATATAATTACTTTGTACTTTTCGTACGTTCTGTAACTATATATTCATAAGAGGAGCGAAGACACTTTGGAGTCTGCCTCTTTTTCTTTTAGTCAAGAAGCTGTGCCATCATTAACGCTTTCCCGACAATTTCACCATTATGATAAAGCTCTACATCAATTTTTCCATTCTTCCTTCCAATTTCAAGCACTTTCGGTTGAATATCAATGGTCGTATCAATTTGAACGGGTTTAATAAAGTAAAGGGTGACATTTTCAACGACAAGATCGCCCTTTTTATATTTTCGTAAAGCTCGACTGCCTGCTTCTGTTACAATCGTTGTAACCACTCCATATGATAACGTTCCGAGGTGGTTTGTCATTTGGGGTGTTACTTCACATTGAAACAGTAAAAAGTCTGAAGTCGAATGATCCGAAAAACGACTTGTGACAACGTCCTCAATCGTTTCTCCCACATGGGGCTGACGTTGAATCATTTGAAGGGCTTTTAGAACATCCTGACGACTAATAACCCCCATTAATTTTCGTTGTTGATCGACTACAGGAAGCTGCTCGATACCTTCCCATACCATTACGTGAGCGACTGAAGCGACAGACGTTCGCTCATTCACTGTTATAGGGTTTTTCGTCATCACTTTTTCAATAGGCGTTAACCGGTTTACCCCTAAAACATCTTTAGACGTGACCATTCCTTGAACTCTAAACCCCTCGTCTACTACAGGATAACGGCTATGGCCTGTTTTTTGATTGAGCTCATGCCATTTCTCAACTGAATTATTTATCGTCATATAGTATGTATCTTGTAATGGGATTAAAATATCATCAACAAGAACAATTTCCTTTTTAATCAGCTGATCATAAATGGCGCGATTAATCATTGTTGCAACCGTAAATGTATCATAGCTTGTAGAAATAATCGGAAGCTCTAACTCGTCTGCTAATTTAATAACTTCATCACTTGTATCAAAGCCACCTGTAATCAAAACAGCAGCTCCAGCCTCTAAAGCAATTTTATGAACTTGGTATCTGTTCCCTACAATTAATAAGTTACCCGGGTCTACATACCGCATCATCGCATCGAGTTTCATTGCACCGATTACAAAACGATTTAACGTTTTGTATAGACCTTGTCGTCCACCTAGAACTGATCCATCGACAATATTGACGACTTCTGCAAACGTTAGCTTTTCAATATTTTCTTTCTTTTTCTTTTCAATTCGTATCGTCCCGACGCGTTCAATCGTCGAAACAAATCCTTGATTTTCAGCTTCTTTAATGGCGCGATAGGCTGTTCCTTCACTGACATTAAGTGCTTTTGCAATTTGACGAACTGATATTTTTTCACCGATTCCTAGATCATTAATATATTGCAATATTTGTTCGTGTTTCGTTGCCATATCCCCTCACCACACTTTCTTATGAACTGTATCTATTAAAATTATCTGAACTGTATTAGTTCTATTATAACTGTTCGGGGATAGGCACTTCAAGGCTACCTGCTATATCTTCTTACTTTATTTCCTTCTTTTCTAGTATCTTCCGTCAATACAGATGCTTTTCTTCTTTCCTTCCCGTAAAGAAGTCCTACTAGATTTCCACCGACAACAATTAACGCAAATAGGAGCCAGGCGATAGCAAAAATACCTCCTAACCCAGGGTCACCTAATGGAATACGAGGAACAGCAAAATAAATAAGGGCAAATGCAAGCAGTAAACATAGTAACAGCCTTTGTTTCATTTCGTTTCATCCTTTCAAATAAACTTATTTTAAGTTACTTCTCTAGTTTCTTCTGTCCTGATCGATCAACAAATGTACCTTAAAGTTGTCCTACTTTATTCTATGAATTTACTTTTAAAAAAGAAGCATAATCTTCTTAAATTGATAGTTACTTGCTTCCAATAAAAAAAGACAACATCACTGTTGCCTTTTCTTGCAAATTACTTATAATTCAAAGCCTTCTCCAGCTTCTAAAACTTTTCCAACACCTTCAGGTAGCTTTTCTGCAAATTGGCTTCCGTCTTGCTCAATAACAGGGAATGTATTGAAATGAATCGGAACAACATGCTTCGCTTGGAGCCATTTTGCGGCTATAACTGCATCTTCCGGTCCCATTGTAAAGTTATCCCCGATTGGCAGGAAAGCTACATCAATCGTATTCAGTTCACCGATCATTTTCATGTCTGAAAATAACGCCGTATCCCCTGCATGGTAGATCGTCTTACCTTCAGCTGTAAACAGAATACCACTTGGCATACCTGTATAGATAATTTCATTTTCTTCTTCTTTCACAAAGGCCGATCCGTGAAACGCTTGTGTTAACTTCACTTTTCCAAACTCAAACGTATGAGAACCACCAATGTGCATCGGGTGGACATTCACGCCTTGCCAGCCTAAATACGTTGCTAATTCAAAAGGTGCCACAACTAGTGCCTGATTACGCTTTGCCAGTTCAATAGTATCTCCTACGTGATCGTTATGACCATGAGTTAGTAAAATAACATCTACTTTTACGTCATCTGCCTTTAAATCAGTTTGTCCATTACCTGAAATGAACGGGTCTATAATAATAGACGTACCATTCGTTTCAATCATAACAACAGAATGACCATGATACGAAATCTTCATTATCTTCAGCTCCTTTTTCATATCTACTCTAATGAATACGAGGTTATCAGATTATTTCCTGCTCTAATTTTTCGACGAATTTGAGTCAGAGAACACTTGCCTTTTCTTAATCCCTTGAGTTTCCGTCACAAAGGAAGCTTCTAAAACAGCATTAGGATCGATCGTTAGTACAACTTCCTTCAGTTTCGGGTACATAAAGCGGCTTGTAATACAATAAATAATAAGTCGTTCATCCCCAGTATATCCACCCTGTCCATGAAGATAAGTAATTTGTACGTCTAATTCTTTTAAGAGACTCTCTCCTACTTCATATGGACGGTCAGAAATAATCATTACCGATTTTCCTTGATTTAAACCATCCAACACAAAATCAATCATTTTCGAAACAATATAAAATACAGCTATCGAAAACATCGCCTTTTCTAACGTAAAAACAAAAGCAGCTGCTGTTAAAATAAGCGCATTGACAGCTAGTAAAAAGGTGCTGATTGGTATATGAAAGCGTCTTTGCATCCAAATTGCAATCATCTCTGTTCCATCAACTGCACCACCGGATTTAACAACGAGTCCGATCCCAACTCCTAATAGAAGACCGCCGTAAAGGACAATTAAAACTTCAGAAGAGGTGATTGCTGCCATTGGTGCTAACCACATCAGACCTAGTGTTGTCACTACATTGGCATAGACCGTGCGAATCACAAAACGTTTCCCCATAAAGTTAGCTGCAAACAATAAGGTGGGAAGATTTAAGGCAATATAAACGGCCCATATCGGAAAACCCCAAACGGAATTTACCATAATAGAAATCGCTGTTACTCCACCATCGACTAAACCATTTGGAGCCAAAATTAATTCAAGACCAGCAGCAGTGATTAAAGAGCCAATTGTCAGCAATAAATAATCAATTATTTTCTTCATTCGTTTCCCCTTTAATTTTTCTCTTACTCTATCTTAACATATGCCCTCTTTCTTACTGATATCAAAGGCTTGTAAAAAAATTTTGTAGAATCGAGTAGGAGGGGGTGACTAACCCCCGACCTCTCACACCACCGTACGTACGGTTCCGTATACGGCGGTTTCATTTAAGTCCAACGCTTTGTTTG